>NZ_SOGF01000023.1:0-123752 GCF_004402355.1 Cryobacterium sp. TMS1-20-1
CTCGATCGGCGATGTCAGCCCCGTCACCTTCGAACTGCAATACTCGTCAGAGACCGCGGAAGTTCAACTCGCCGCTTAACCCGTGTCCACTAACCGGGGGCAAGGCCAAGCACCGGTCGCTCCCCCGGCGTGTTGTCGGTGGCACCTGCTAGTTTCAGAGGAAATGGATTGGGGAAAGTGGCACCCATGGTCGACCTGACTGATTATCTCTGGATTCTGTGGCTCGTCTTCATTCTCGTCGCCGTAACGATCGAGCTCCTGAGCCTGGAATTCACCTTCCTGATGATTTCCATCGGCAGCCTGGGCGGCCTGGGCGCCAATCTGCTCGGTCTGGAGTGGTGGCTGCAAATCGTCGTCGCCGCCGGCCTTTCGGTGCTGCTCCTACTCACCATCCGGCCGTTCCTGCTGCGTGCCCTGCGCAGGGGCGGCGATCCGGCCTTGAGCAATATCGACGCCCTGATCGGCATGACCGGTCGCGTCGTCGCGACGGTAACCCAGACCGGCGGGCTCGTCAAACTGGCCAACGGTGAAACCTGGACCGCGCGCCTGGTCGGACCGGCCGGCACCACCGACAACGGATCCGTTGATCCCGGACAGGCGATCACCGTGCACCTCATCGAAGGCTCCACCGCCGTCGTCATCTCCGCCGAAAGGACCCAGAATCATGCTTGACCCCGCAGCCTTCATCGGACAGATCTTCGTGTTCGCCCTGCTCGCCGTTTTGGCGGTGTTCGTCATCGTCATTTTGTTGCGCGCCATTCGCATCATTCCGCAGGGCAACGCCGGCGTGGTCGAGCGCCTCGGCAAGTACCACAAGACCCTGCTGCCCGGTCTGAACCTGCTCGTGCCTTTCGTCGACCGGGTGCGTCCCCTCCTCGACATTCGCGAGCAGGTCGTGTCCTTTCCTCCGCAGCCGGTCATCACCGAGGACAACCTCGTCGTCTCGATCGATACCGTCGTCTATTTTCAGGTGACGGATGCCCGGGCGGCCACCTATGAGATCAACAACTACCTCGGCGCGGTCGAGCAGCTCACCACGACCACCCTGCGTAACGTCGTCGGTGGCCTGAACCTCGAAGAGGCCCTCACCAGCCGGGACAATATCAACAGCCAGCTCCGCATCGTGCTCGACGAAGCCACCGGTAAGTGGGGCATTCGTGTCGGCCGAGTTGAGCTCAAGGCCATTGAACCGCCGCACTCCATTCAGGACTCGATGGAAAAGCAGATGCGCGCCGAACGTGACCGCCGTGCGCTCATCCTCACCGCTGAGGGAACCAAACAGTCCGCGATCCTCACCGCCGAGGGCGCCCGCCAGGCGGCCATTCTCGAGGCCGAGGGCGACGCCAAGGCTGCCGTCCTGCGCGCCCAGGGTGAGGCCGAAGCGATCACGACCGTATTCAAGGCCATCCACGATGGCGACCCCGACCCCAAGCTGCTGGCGTACCAATACCTGTTGACCCTGCCTAAGCTCGCCGAAGGAAGCGCCAACAAGCTCTGGATCGTTCCGAGCGAACTCACCGAGGCGATGAAGGGAATCGGCAGCGCGTTCGGTGCTCAACAAAGCGGTGCTCAACAAAGCGGTCCCCAACACAGCGGTCCCCAACAAAACGGCGCACAACAAAACGGTGCCCAGACTGCTGGTGCGAACCCGGCGGATGCTGCCGGCGCGGCGGCACCGGCAGCATCCGCTCCCCCGGTTTCGCCGCAGGGCTAGCCGGTGGCCGAAAATGCCCAGTCGGTGTTTCTCAGCGGGACGCCGCCCCGGGTGTTCGCGCATCGGGGCCTGACCCAGGCCGCCCCGGAAAACACGCTGCTAGCCTTCGTGAAGGCGCTCGCGACCGGAGCCACGCACCTCGAGACCGACGTGCAGGTATCACTCGACGGTGTCGCGGTGCTCAGCCACGACCCCGACCTCACGCGGCTGGGTCGGGATGTGCGCATTGATCAGCTGACCATGGTCGAGCTCAAACGCATCAGTCTGGGCGAGGGCCAGGGGTTCACGTCGCTCAGCGATGCTCTGGAAGCTTTTCCGGACGCCCTGTTCAACATTGATATGAAAAGTGATGCTGCGGAGGAGCCGACCGCGCGGGCGATTCTCGATCAGCGGGCCTCTGAGCGAGTGCTCGTGACCTCGTTCAACGAACCACGGCGGCGGCACGCTCTCAGCCTTCTCCCCGGCGTGGTGTCGTCGGCGTCATCGTCACTGGTGGCCCAGGCCGTCGCCGCGACGAATCTGGGGCTGACCGCCCTGGTTCGACGCACCCTGCAGGGGTGCGTCGCTGTGCAGGTGCCCGAACGGCTCGGACCGGTGCGCATAGTCACTCCCCGATTTATCGCGATGATGCATCGGGTCGATGTCGAGGTGCATGTGTGGACCGTGAACGATCCGATCGACATGATTCGACTCCTCGACAGCGGAGTTGACGGCCTCGTCACGGACCGTGCAGATCTGGCCGTTGCCGCCATTACTCGCCGAACCTGAGAGTTACCTCCCAGAACGGGGGGAGTGGGAAGGTTAACGCCCAGCTTGATGGTTTAGAACTGTGAAGGCATCGTGATCGATCTGTGATTACGAGCGAGAGGAGACCACACTATGGCTGACCGCAGTTTGCGTGGCATGAGATTGGGCGCACAAAGCCTACAGAGCGAAGAAGGCGTCACCTTCTCCCCCCGAGTGGGCCACACCTACCGGTGTGAAACATGCGGGCGCGAGACGGTAATGATTTTTTCGGCCGAAGCCGAGGCTCCGGACGAATGGGAATGCAAGTACTGCGCACGGACGGCGACTCGGCTCGTCGACTCCATGCCCGTAATCGTTGACCACTCCGACGAGAAAATTCCTCGGACCCACTGGGATATGTTGCTGGAGCGTCGCACCAGGGACGAACTCGAAGAGCTGCTCGAAGAGCGCCTCTCGGTGTTGCGTCTGCGTCGTGGTGGCCAGCAGAAGATCGGTGCCTAACCGCTCAAAATCCCCGCTCGACCCCGCACCAATGTGTTTGTACCCCGTACTCGCACCCGTGGTGGCGGGGTCGTCGTTGGTTAACCCGGATTTTACCGGCGCTGTCGCCGGGCCGCGCCCAGGCAGAGCGCCAGACCGGCCAGGCCCAGACCCGACAGCAACCACTCAGTTGCCCGACCGGCCACCATCGCCGGCGTGATGGTGTCGCTGAGCGGCACCGTCTGCACCATGGCGCCCGCAGTGAAGGTGGGCAGGCTGTCGAGGGTGTCACCGTTGGGTGTGATGATGGCGCTCGACCCAACCGTGGAGATATTCACAACGGTGCGACCGGTTTGGATCGCACGCAGCCGGGCGATGGCGAGCTGCTGCACGCTTTCATCGGTGTGTCCGAAGTCAGCATTGTTGGTCTGGGCCAGAATCAGCTGCGCCCCGCTGTCGATCATCTCCTGCACGAGCTGGTCATCGGCGATGTCGAAGCAGATTGCGATGCCGGCCAGCACACCGTCGATGTCGAAGACATTGTCGCGGGTACCGATACCGTAGTCGCGTGCGATTAGATCAATCAGCTCCGGCGCGAACGGGCGCCAGAATGCTCGATCCGGCATATATTCGGCAAACGGCACCGGATGCACCTTGTCGTAGACGTCGACGGCCCCGCGTCCGGCCTCCCAGAGCAGAGAACTGTTGAAATAGGTGTCTTCGGGCTGGGTGATCGTGCCCGTGATGAGCGGAGCATCCATTTCGGTGCTGATGTAGTCCAGTACCTGCGCCGCCGCCGCCGAGCGGGTCGGGTCGATGTCGCTCGCGTTCTCCGGCCAGACCACAAAGTCCACGCTCTCGCCGATCAGCGGCAGGGTGGCCGAAGTGTGGTCCTGCAGAATCTGACCGGGTGAATACTCCGCAAACAGACCGGCGTCGGCGTTGCCCTGCACCGCTGCCAGCCGGGTCGTGCCGCTGGGCAGCGTCGGCCACGCGGGGATGGCGAGCACGAGGGCGACCGCACCGACCGCCACGGCTGCCCGCAGGGTGTGGGCCAGGTCGGGCTCCCGTAATAGTTGCACGGCGAGGGCGCTCAGCCAGACCAGGATGAAACTCAGGCCGGACAGTCCCACCCAGGCGACGAGCGAGCCGAACGGACTCTCCGATTGGGAGAGCGCGACTCGGCCCCAGGCGAATCCGCCGTAGGGCCAGACCGCGCTGATCGCTTCCCTGGCCGTCCAGAGCCCGGCCACGATGACCGGAACCAGTCCGACGCGGCCCCAGACGCTCGGCCAGAGGCGCGGTCCGTGCCGCAGAACGAGCGCGGTGAGGCCGAGGCCGAGGCCGAAGAACAGGCTTTGCAAGCCACCGAGCGCGAACCACGGCACGAGTCCGAGATACAGAGTGATCCAGTAGATGTGGATCAGCCAGAAGGACAGCCCGGCGACCAGCCCGACCAGCAGCCCGGTACCGAGGCTTCGACCGAGCAGCGCCACGAGCATGAGCGCCACGCCGACCGGGGCGAGAAACCACCAGTCCCGGTCCGGAAATCCGGCGTCGAGGATGGCGCCGGCACCGGCCGCCACCAGAACGGATGCCCACAGTGGCAGGCTGAACGCACGCTCGCTCCCCCCCATGGCTGGTTCAGGCCACCGAGGAGTACGCGACGATGCCGCGACGGATCGAGTCCATGGCCTCACGCGCGGTCGGCCCAACGCGACCGTTACCGGCGATACTGCGCTGGTCAACCTGCACGAGCTGGTCGAGGAGGTCGATGGTCTGTTTGGTCCAGCGCACGAAATCTCCCGCGGCCATTTCGGCTTCGTAGAGCACATCGGCGAGCGACGCGCCGCGGGCCCATTTCCACATGGCCAGGCTAAGGCCAACCGCCAGCGGATTGCTGCCGGGCAGTTTGTGGTCGCGTTCGAGGTCGTCGATGCGGCTCCACAGGTCTTGCGTCTCGTCCAGTGCCGGTCGGAACGGCCCCTTGGGCAGGTAGCGGGCATCGATCAGCCCCTCGTCGCGGCGAGGCTCGAACACCAGAGCGCAGGCCATGGCGGCCAAACTGGCGGCATCGAGGTCCTTCCACAGGCCGCGGCGCAGGGATTCGGCGACGAGCAGGTCCCGCTCGGCGTAAATGCGGCGCAGGATGCGTCCGCTTTCGCTCAACGCGATCGTTCCGCGCGCGTCGGATTCGAGGTAGCCGTAACCGAGCAGAACGTCGGTCACCCGGTCGAAAACCCGCGCGATGGCGCCGGTGCGCTCGGAGATCTGCTGGTTGAGGGCATCCGTTTGCCGCTTGAGCTTGAACCAGCGCTCAGCCCAGCGGGAGTGCGCCTCGCGGTCGGGGCAGTGGTGACAGCCGTGGGCGCGCATCTGCTTGCGCAGGCTGGCCACCTCACGCTGCCGCTTGTCGCGCTCCCCACGGAGTGAGTTGTCGGCCTTGGTACCTTCACGCTCGACCTCGGTCAGCCGTCGTCGAATGGATGAGTACTCCTCGAAATTGCCGAGGTGGCAGGTCATGCTCGTCTTGAACCCGGCCAGGGACTCTTCCTGCTGACGCACGGAGCGCGCGAGGTCGACGACAGCCCGATCGGCCTGGAACTGGGCGAAGGAGGATTCGAGGACACCTCGGGTACGGGCGACGCCGAACTGATCGATCAGGTTGACGGCCATGTTGTAGGTCGGCTTGAAACTCGAATTCAGCGGATAGGTACGACGGGAGGCCAGCGACGCGACAGCCTGCGGGTCCAGACCCTGGGCCCACTGGATGACGGAGTGACCGAGCGTGTCGATGCCGCGACGGCCGGCCCGCCCGGTCAGCTGGGTGTACTCCCCCGGCGTGATCGGCACCCGGGCTTCACCGTTGAACTTCTCGAGCTTGTCCAGGACCACGGTGCGCGCCGGCATATTGATGCCGAGGGCAAGGGTTTCGGTCGCGAAGACGGCCTTGACCAACTTCTTCTGAAACAGCTCCTCGACCACCTCCTTGAACGCGGGCAGCAGGCCGGCATGGTGAGCGGCTACTCCGCGTTCGAGCCCGTCGAGCCACTCAAAGTAGCCGAGCACACCGAGGTCTTCGTCGAGCAGGGTGCGACAGCGGTCGTCGACGATCCGGCGTATTTCGTCGCGCTCATGTTCCTGGGTCAGGCGCACACCGGAGCGGAGCACCTGCCGCACGGCCTGGTCGCAGCCGACCCGGCTGAAGATGAAGAAGATCGCCGGCAGCAGATGTTTACCGTCGAGCATGCGCACGATGTCGCCACGGTCCATCCGGCCGGCATCGAACTGCGGGCGGTGCTTGTCATGACCGCGATACCCTCCGGAGGAACCGCCCTGCCGGCCGGAGCCACGGCCGCGCCCGCCGGCGTGGGCCAGCCGAACGAGTTCAGGATTCACCCGATGAGTGCCGATCAAACCGGTGGAATCGAAGAGATCGAGCATGTTGTTCTTGACCAGAACGTGTTGTTCCAGGGGTACTGGGCGCTCCTCGGAGACAATAACATCGGTTTCGCCGCGGACCGCCTGCAACCAGTCGCCGAATTCTTCCGCGTTTGACACGGTGGCGCTCAGCGAGACCATCCGCACCGGTTGCGGAAGATGGATGATCACTTCTTCCCAGACAGCGCCGCGAAAGCGGTCGGCGAGGTAGTGCACCTCGTCCATCACCACAAAGGCCAGGTTGGTCAGCAGGTCAGAACTGGCATAAAGCATATTGCGCAGTACCTCGGTCGTCATGACCACGATGCGCGCCCCCGGGTTCACATTGCTGTCGCCCGTGAGTAATCCGACCTGATCCGCACCGTACTCGGCGACAAACTCCTGGAATTTCTGATTGCTGAGCGCCTTCATGGGCGCGGTATAGAACACCTTTGCGCGAGACTGCTGCATCGCGAGGTAGATGGCGAATTCGGCCACGATCGTCTTGCCGGCACCGGTCGGTGCCGCGACGAGCACGCTATTGCCCGCCTCCAGACAAGCGCAAGCCTCGCGTTGAAACGGGTCGAGGTCGAATTTGAGACCGCTTTCGAAGGCCTGCAGTTTTGGCTGACTGGCCCGGGTGCGAGCGGCCGAGTAGCGTTCGGCCGGCGATTGCGTGTGCGTCACGTGATCCTTAACAGTTACGACAGCGGGCTCCTAGGGTGCCCGGAGTCCAAGTTCCTTTTCGAACGCGAGCACTTTTCTGGCCGCGCGTCGATCGTGCAGCCACGCGATCCCGTAGGCGGCAAAGTACAACATGACCATGGGGATCGCCAGTAGGAACATCGACACGACATCGGCCGCGGGGGTGGCGATCGCGGTGAACAGCACAATGACCAGAATGGCGATCCGCCACGATTTGATGATGGATGCAGCACTGATGACACCGGCAAAGTTCAAAAGCACGATGAACACCGGCAGGACAAAGGCGATCCCGATGGCAACGACGAGCTTCAGGACGAAGTCGAAGTACCCTTGGGCGTTGATGAATGCGGAGTCCTCGGTCGGGGCGAAACTCGTCATGAGTTCGACCACGTGCGGCAGCACGACCCAGCCGGCCGCGCATCCCGCCAGGAACAACGGGATGGCGGTGAACAGAAAACCGAAGGTGTACTTCTTCTCCGTGCGCGTCAGGCCGGGAACCAGGAACGCGAACACCTGGTACAGCCAGACCGGGCTGGACACGATCAAGCCGACATACAGAGAGATCTTGAGCTTGAGGTCGAAGGCGCTCGTGATGTCGGGGTAGTTGATCTGCGCGTTGCGATGTTGGGCGTTGATGATGGCGTAGATCGGTTCGCGCAGCTGGTCCCAGACAAAATCCGAGAGGAACCAACCGGCAATCGCACCGATCAGTAGGCCAGCGGCGGCTAGGTAGAGGCGCTTACGCAACTCGACCAGATGCTGGCCGAGCGACATTTTGCCTTCAACGGGCGTACGCCGACGCGTGCGTACCGCCACGGTAGCTAGGGCTTCGCGGCCGGGTCGGTCGGACCCGCGGATTTCGCGGCGTCATCGCCCGACTGGGTCGGTGCGTTGGGATCGGGGTCGACGCTGTCGCTCTTGATTTCGCTTTTGAAAATCTTCATCGACTGGCCGAGGCTGCGGGCGAGTCCGGGCAGTTTGGGCGCACCGAAGAGAAGCAGTACGACCACGAGGATGATCAGGAAATGCCATCCGGTCAGGTTTTGCAGCATGAGGGTGTGTCCTCTTGTCTTAGCGGGTAACGTAGCGGGCGTTTCGCATCAGTTTACCCCGCACGATCCGGCCGTCGCGACGAACCTGCCGCCGATGGACGCGTTCCGCTTCGCGCTGCTCGACCTCGAGGCGCAGCGCCGCTAGATCCGTGAAGACGGCCGGTCTGAACTGCTCCGGCCTCGGGCTGACGTCCACGTTCAGTACGGCGATCCGATCGCCCAGGGCTTCGAAGGCACGCAGCGCACCGAGGGATTTTCGGTAGAGCCGCACACCGGACCACACCAGCAGGGCGAGGAAACCCAGCGTCAGCGCGCTCCAGATGAGCAGCCAGGACCACCAGGGCATCCGCTACTCCTCGCTGGCCGGGGCATCGGTGTACTGCGCGACGCCGGCCGCCGCCCACTCGGCGACGACACGGCGTGATTCGGCCGGTTCGAGAACGGTGACGATCCCGGCCAGTCCAGCGACCAGTCGTTTGAGGGCGTGGGAGTGGGCGACCCGCAGGGTGGTGCGCGTACGACCCCCCGTACCGACCGGAACCGACCGTTCGGGGCGATAGTCGGCGAGCAACGGCAATGCCGCGGTTTCGAGTTCGAGTCGCACGTCCAGGTCGCCGCTGGAGGCCTGGAACAGGGTATCGGGCAACAGAATATCCGCAGCGTGCGTGCTGCGTGCTCTGCTGGTCGTGCGCGGGTCGCTGATGCGATCGAGACGGAAGGTGCGCACCGCTTCGCGGAGATGGCACCAGCCGCGCAGGTACCAGTCGTTGTCAACAGATTCGATGCGCAGCGGATCGACGAGACGGTGTTCCTGAGCACCGCGGGCGTTGAGGTAGTCGAACTCGACCTGCATCCCCGACGTGAGAGCTGCCTGGAGGAGCACTCGTGTCGCCCCGCCATCGCGCCGCGCGACGGCGAGTTGGGTCGGCGGCGCCGACGCGCCGCGGGTCAATTTGGCCATCAGCGATGCAATCGCATCCGTATCAGCATTCTCGGGTAGGGCCGAGAGATATTGCAGGCCGGCGATGAGCGCTGCAGCCTCCCGGGCCGAGAACCTGGGCGAATCGTCGATGGCGACCTGATGGGTGAGGACGATGCGGTCGTTCAGCTCGAATTCATCCCAGAGGATGTCGAAGAGATCGCCGTGCAAATACTGACGGGTTTCTCCGGGAATTCCGGATAAGGCGATGAGACTGACCAGGGAGCGCACACGCTCAGGGGGCAGGTCGAAATGCTCGGCGACCTCCGTGACGGTCACCCGACCCTGCTCGATCAGGTACGGAACCAGCGAGAGCAGGAGAGTGAGCTGGTCGCTGGCGATTCGCGACTGCGCGGCCGTCGTGGCCGGTTGCGTTTTGGGTTGCGTCAGGCGGCGGCGCGGCGCCGCTCCGGCTGCCCCGACCGGCAGGTCGGGCGAATGAGCATCGCGAACAGCGAGCAATCGGCTGGTCACGGCCGTGCGGAGCGCGGGAGGACCAACGACGAATACTTCCGGCCCGAAGGCGGCCAATTCGTCGGCGAGAACGTGCAGGTCGGTGAAATGCACGACGCGCTCCGGGCTGGACGCCGGGTCAGTTGCCGGGATTCCCGACTGACGCGCGCCGAGGCGCACTGCCGCGTCGGTGCCCGGCTGCACCAGGACGTGCGCGACGTTGCTCGCCCACAGTTCTTCCAATTCGGCCAGGGCGCGGGCACTGTCGGCGGCAGTGCTGGCGGACGCGTCGTTGGCAGCATCGGTGACCGGGGACGGGAACGCCGCCGGTACGACCTTGACCGCTCCGACGATGCGCGAAAGGAGGAAGGTGCGCGGAGCATGAGCGACTTCATCGGTCGCGTAGAGGTGCCAGCGCCCCTCGTGCTGCACGAGCGCCCGGGGGACGACCACGCGACGAAGCGGTTTCCTGTTGCCCGGTTTGAGGTAGAGAAAGGCCACTACCTCGGTGCGATCCAGCGCTTTGCTGAGCGGGTCAAAGCTTTGGTCCCGCGTGCGCAGCAACGGTGCGTAGCCGAGCACAGGTTCGCTCGAGTCGACGCCAAGCGAATTCAACTTGATCAGGGCGCGACGGGATTCACCGGACAGCGATCCTTCACGCCAGACCGTGCCGGCGAGTTTGAGCAGCGACACTTCGTCGGGAGTGAAGGTCACATCGGCCGGGAGGTCGTACAGCCCTTTCGGTATGCGATAGCGCAAGTGATGGTTGCTGCCCGGAACGTCCGGCGTCTCGATCGTCTCGAGGGGAATGCCCAGTTCGCGAATGTCGTCCTTGTCGCGCTCAAATTGGCGCTCCAAACTGCCATTGGGTCCAGCGATCAGGAATCGCTGCCGATAGCCCTGAACGTTGGCGAGGATATCCGCCTTGGTCAGCCCGGTGTCCGTCGCTACGAGCGCCAGGACCAGGCTGAACAGACGTTCCGGAGCGGTGACCGGGCGCGGTTTGGGCGCGTCGCCGCGTTCGTCTGGGTCGACCGGGGAAGGCACGAGGTTACTCCCGCCGTTTAGTTGATGCCGAGGATGTCGAAGACGAAGATGAGCGTGGAATCGGCCGGAACTGCGCCCGACGCGGTCTTACCGTAGGCCTGTGTGGGCGGAATGACGGCGACGATCTGCGACCCGACGGTTTGCCCGGTGAGAGCCGCTGCCATGCCGGGGATGAGCTCAGTGGGAACGAACTCGACCGGGCTGCCGTTCGCCCAACTGGAATCAAAGACCGTCTTCTCTTTCCAGAGCACTCCGGTGTAGTTCAAGGTGACCGTCGAATCTTCCAGGACCTTGGCCCCGGTGCCCTTCTTGAGGACCCCGATTTCAAGTTCAGTGGGCGCATCGCCGGACGGCACCACGATGCCGGGCGTGCCGTCGGCGTCCAGGACGACGGCGGGAAGACCGTTGGCGACCAGCTGGTCTGCACCGTCGGCGCGAGGCAGGAAGGCCTTCACGATGTCGACCACGAGCACGAGGGAGTCCGTCGCCGCGACCTGGAACTGTTCGTTGCCGCCGGCTGGTCCGAAGGCGTCCTCGGGTGCGATGACGATCGCGACACGTGCCCCGACCTGGGTGCAGAGCAGACCGTCGACGAATCCAGGAAGGGTGCTCTCGTTGAGGATGATCGGGACGGCCGTTGAGCCGTCGAAAGCACTCTGCTGGATCGCAGCACCGGTCGTACCGTTGTAGAGGTTGAACTCTGCGGTGATCTTCTGTCCGGGAACGATGTTGTCCCCCGAACCCGCAATCACCTCGGTGCGCTGGGTGGACGCGGACTTGAGGGGCGTCGGAAAAGTGACCTCCGGTGCTGAACCAAAGTCGCCGGAAACTTTCACCAGCTCGGAGGCGGCACCCGCGGAGACCGGTGCGTCACAGGAGGCCTGGGCCGTGCCGGGGCTGGCACAGGCGGTCAATGCCGCCATCACGAGTCCGGCGGTGGCGATCAGCGCGGATGCTTTGCGCACAAGTCCTTCTTTCGATACGGGGTTGCTGCAGCACTGGGCGCTGCGCTGGATGCTGTGGGGTCGATCTGTGACCGGGTGGCGCGGCCGAGGCCTCGCACGTAGTACAACCGAAACGGGCCGGGCCCTATCCTAACCGGCGTCGAGGTCTCGAGCTTTGGAGAGGTCTGCGCTGGTCCCGGCGATCCGCACGCGTTTGCGCATGACCTTGGCACTGACATTGCGCTCACCGAGCGCCCCGGGCGTCCACGCCTCGACGTCGGCGTCACTGAAGTCGGTCTTCGACGGTCGCCGTTTCAGTTCGGGCAGAATCGTGTCGGGAGCGAGCCGTCTGGCGGTGATGAGAAAGCCGGTGTGCCCGATCATGCGATGGTCTGGGCGAACGGCGAGTCCCTCGACGTGCCAGCCACGAATCATGGTCTCGCTGGAGTCCGGGTTGGTGTACAACCCGGTACCACGAATGGCCTCGGCCACGCGAGACAGCTGCGTCACCGTGGCAACATAGCAGAGCAGGACCCCGCCGGGCTTGAGGGCGTCGGAAACCGAGCCAAGGCACTCCCACGGTGCCAGCATGTCCAGGACGACCCGGTCAACGCTCTGCGCCGGCAGGGTCTCCGGCAGGGTTTCGGCGAGGTCACCGAGCGTGATGGTCCAGTTCTCCGGATCGTTGCCGAGGAACGTGGCGATATTGTCCCGGGCGACGTCGGCGAATTCTTCCCGCCGTTCGAAGGAAGCGAGCCGACCGGCCGGACCGATCGCCCGCAGCAGCCAGAGCGAGAGCGCTCCCGAACCGACCCCGGCTTCGACGACAGTGGCACCGGGAAAGATATCGGCCTGGGCCAAAATCTGTGCAGCATCCTTGGGATAGATGATGGCCGCGCCGCGCGGCATGCTCATCACGAAGTCCACCAGCAGGGGGCGCAGCGCAAGATGCTCGACCCCGACGTTGTTGGTGACGACCGATCCGTCGGGCTGCCCGATGATGTCGTCGTGCGCGAGAATTCCGCGATGCGTGTGAAAGGTCAGGCCAGCCTGGAGCGAAATGGTGTTCATTCGCCCCTTCGGTCCGGTGAGTTGCACGCGGTCGCCGACGCGAAAGAGTCCACTGTTTTGGATTACCTGGTTGTTGCTCATGCGAGTGGTGCGCTTTCGTGTTGGGCAGCCCGGGTGGGGGCGAGAAGATGAACGGGTTCGGAAAGTCCAGCGGTGGAGAAACGATAGAGCGCTGCCAGATCATCAATCGTGCGACCGACCAGCGTCGACCAGCGGGTGTAGTCGTCGCTTTCCGGCAGGTCGATCTGGTGGGGCACAGCGATGGTGATGGTACCGGCGGCCACGGCCGAGGCGACGCCGGGAACGGAATCCTCAATGGCGATGCACCGGCGCGGATCGACGCCGAGCCGTTCGGCGGCCACGAGGTAGGGGTCAGGGTGCGGCTTGCTGTTGGCGACCATATCGCCGGCGATAATCAGGTCGAACGCGGGAAAATCGATCAGGTCGATGATCTGCCGAGCCATGCGCTCGACCGACATCGTCACGAGCGCAGTGGGCACTCCCGCCGCCTTCAACTCTTGCAGGAGTTCACGAGAACCGGGGCGCCAAGGAATACCATGCTCGGCCAGCTGCTGCTGCACCCGGTCGGTGAGGCGAGCGACAATGGCGTCTGGCGTGAGATCCACCCCGCGGGACTGCAGAATCGCCGCAGAGTTCCACAGTCCGGAGCCGACCAGCAGCATGCCATCATCATGCGTCCAGACGCCGCCGAATTCAGCGACCAGCTCCGTTTCCGCACGCATCCAGTACGGTTCGGTGTCGACGATGGTCCCGTCCATGTCCCAGAGGACGGCGGCGGGAAGGGAAACGGGCGCGGAGGGCGGCACAGGAGAAACATTCACGGGGTTCAAGTCTAGGGCCACCGCCTATCCTTGACTGAGGCGCTCCACCGGGAGTCCGAAAGAATTGAGGATATACACGGTGACTGACGGTAATGGGTTTCTGGGCGGGCGGCTTCTCGTCGTTGCTTTCGAGGGCTGGAATGATGCCGGCGAAGCTGCGACCGGGGCAGTACGTGCGCTCAAGGACCTCCTCGACGTCGAGGTCATTACCGAGGTCGATCCGGAGCTGTACTTTGACTACCAGTTCAACCGGCCGACCGTGTCGACCAATGAAGACGGCGTGCGTGCCATCGGATGGCCGAGCGCGATCATGTACGGACCGACGGCCGCCGGCCCGGTCAGCGTTCCGCTGGCCGAGGACGCCGAGTTGCGGGTCAGTGGTACGAATGCCGGCAACATCTACCTGCTCATCGGTACCGAACCGTCACGAAGTTGGAAGAGTTTTGCGGCGGAGATTCTCGACGCTGCCCTCGCCGCCGATGTCAGCGGTGTGGTGTTTCTGGGAGCGATGCTCGCCGACGTTCCGCATACCCGGCCCATTTCCATCTTCGTGTCGAGCGACAATTCGAAGGTGCGCGGCGAATTGCAGATCGAACGAAGCAATTACGAGGGGCCCGTCGGCATTCTCAGCGTGCTGTCGGACGCCGCCGAGACGGCGGGCATTCCGACGCTGTCGATTTGGGCATCCGTTCCCCACTACGTGCACAACGCGCCGTCCCCCAAGGCGATGCTGGCCCTGATCGACAAGCTGGAAGAAGTGATCGACGTCGTGATCCCCCGTGGTGCCCTCGTCACCGAGGCGGCCGAATGGGAAACCGGGATCGATGTGCTGGCCGGTGAGGATGAAGAGATGGCCGCCTACATCGCCCAGCTCGAGCAGGCCCGAGATACCGTCGACTCCCCCGAAGCGAGCGGCGAAGCCATCGCTCAGGAATTCGAGAAATACCTGCGTAAACGCGGCACTGACGGACGCGATGGACGCGCTGACGGACGACCCGACGGGCCGGGCAGCCGGCCAGAGGGCCCGCGGCAGTAGGTTCTAGAGCTCCACGCCGAGCAGGGCATGGACGGCGCGATGGACGAGTTCAGGGGCGTCAACGGTGTCGGCTGCAGCGTGGTCGAGAATGCGCAGCGCCTCCGGCGTGTCCAGATCGTGTCGGAGAGCCAGACGAAGCGACTGCACGATTGCTGTTGCTGAACCGGAGGCACCGGCGCCGAACGTGGCACCGGCACCGAAGGCCGCCGACCAGCGGGCCAAACGCTCCACCCCTTCGTCGAGCAGGGAGGACGTCCACTCCCAGTCGGTGCGATAGTGGCGGTTGAGCAGGGCAAGACGAATGGCCCGGGGATCGATGCCCCTGGCCCGCAGGCGCGACACCAGCACGAGGTTTCCGAGCGACTTGCTCATCTTCTCCCCCCGATAGGCAACCATGCCGGTGTGGCTGTAGACGCCGGCGAGCGGATGCCCGGACAGCCCTTCCGCGTGTCCGGCGCTCATGTCGTGGTGCGGGAAGATGAGGTCGGATCCGCCGCCCTGCACGGTGAAGTCGGTGCCGAGCTCCTTCAGGGCGATGACCGAGCACTCGATGTGCCAGCCGGGTCGCCCCGCACCGACGAGGGATTCCCAGGCAGGTTCTCCGGCCCGGGCGGCCCGCCAGAGCAGCGGATCGAGACGGTCGCGCTTGCCCAATCGGTCAGGGTCTCCCCCGCGCTCAGCGAACAGTCGGAGCATGCTCACGAGGTCGAGGCTGCTCTCCTCGCCGAGCGTCCAGCCCGTGTTCGCTTGCGCTGCTGCGATATCGAAGTAGAGATCGGCGGCGATCTGCCCGTCAGCACCGGCCACGGCATCGTCGGTCGGCACGGGGTAGGCCAGCCCGGCATCGCGAAGCGCGGCGACCGCCTCAGCAATCTCGTCGATGACCTCGGTCACGGCGACGAAATCGTTCGGTGGGATGATGCTGAGCGCTTGCATATCGGTGCGGAACAGCTCCACCTGAGATGCGGCGAGGTCGCGCCAGTCCACGCCGGTGGCCGTCGCCCGCTCCAGGAGCGGGTCATCGACATCCGTTACATTCTGGGCATAGTGCACCCGGAAACCGGCGTCGATCCAAACCCGCTGCAGGGTATCGAAGGCCAGGTAGGTGTTGGCGTGACCAATGTGCGTCGCGTCGTAGGGCGTGATGCCGCAGACGTACAGACGGGCCGCATCGCGTGGCTGTGCCAGCACCAGGCTGTCCGTTTTGGTGTCGTGGAGCCAGGGAGCACTGGATTCCCCGGGGACAGAGACAATTTCGGGTCGTTCCCATGCACGCATACAACCAGCCTAGCTTTCAAAGGGCGGTCGCCTTGCGAGCGGGCTAGGCGGAGATGACGTTCGTGCCGAGGAGCACGAACAGCACGATGCCGAGCACGATGCGGTAGATCACGAACGGCAGGAAGCTGCGCTTGGAGATGTAGTTCATGAAGAACGCGATCACGGCGAGGGCCACGAAGAAGGCGATGACGGTGGCCACGAGCGTTTCCAGCGGACCGAAGATTTCGGGCGTGCAGTTGGCTGCGCCAGCCAGACACGGCTCGGCAATGGACTTGTAGATCTGGAAGAAGCCGCTGCCGAGCACCGCCGGAATGGCCAGTAGGAAGGCATAACGGGCGGCGGCAGCGCGCTCATAGCCGAGAAACAGTCCGGCCGTGATGGTTCCGCCGGAGCGCGACACCCCAGGGATGAGGGCGAGGGCCTGGGCGAATCCGAAGATGACGCCGTGCCCGACCGTGACGTCCTGCAGCCTGCGCCGTTTGGCTCCGACATGATCGGCGATTCCGAGCAGAATGCCGAAGACGATGAGCATGGTCGCGGTGATCCACAGCGACCGCAGCACGGTCTCGATCTGGTCCTGGAACAGCAGTCCGAGGATGATGATCGGCAGCGAGCCGAGAATGATGAGCCAACCCATGCGGGCATCCGGATCTGTGCGGGGAACGCTGCCCCCGAGCGATCTGGCCCATTGGCCGATGATGCGCACGATGTCGCGCCAGAAAAAGATCACCACGGCCGCCTCGGTGCCGATCTGGGTGATGGCGGTGAAGCGTGCCCCCGGATCTTCGCCGGTGCCCAGAAACTGGCCGACGATGGCGATGTGCGCGCTCGAGGATACCGGGAGGAACTCGGTCAGGCCCTGGACCAGACCCAGGATGATCGCATTCAGAAAGTCCACACGCTTCGCTTTCTCAGATTATTCAAGGGATGCCCGCTCCGCGTCGGATCCAGGGCTTGCTAGTAGCTGGAGAGCAGGTCGGTCAAAACCCGCCTGCCAAACACTAATGCGTCGAGGGGCACTCGTTCATCCACGCCGTGGAACATGGCCGGAAAATCGAGGTCGGCCGGCAGCCGCAGCGGGGCAAACCCGTAGCCCTTAATGCCGAGCGTGCTCAGTGCCTTGTTGTCCGTTCCGGCGGACAGCAGGTACGGCAGCACCGGCGCTCCGGGATCGTGGCGCTCCAGGGTGCTCACGACGGCGTCGATCAGCGGACCGCTGAACTCGGTCTCGAGGCCGATATCGCGGTGCATCGTCACGATTTCGATGTCCGCACCGACGATGTCCTGAATCTGAGCGAGCACGAGGTCTTCCTCCCCCGGCAGCGAGCGGATGTCGATCAGCGCCTCGGCCGCGTCCGGGATCACATTGTGCTTATATCCGGCGGTGAGGCCGGTCGGGTTGGCGGTCGTGCGCAGGCTGGCCTGGATGAAGCCGGAGGCGGTGCCGGTCGCCAGGGCGAGCTCGTCGGGGCCGACCTGCTGCGGATCGACGTCGAGAATGCGTGCGATCTCGCCGAGCAGCTGTTCGGTCGTGTCGGTGAGCCGAATCGGCCACTCGTGACGCCCCAGTTTTGCCACGGCCTCGGCGAGCCGGGTGATCGCGTTGTTCGGATGCATGCGGGAGCCATGCCCGGCCTCGCCGCGGGCCACCAACTTGATCCAGATAAGGGCTTTCTCTCCGGTTTGCAGCAGGTAGGCGCGTTTGCCGCCGAGGGTGATGGAGTACCCGCCGACCTCGCTGATCGCCTCGGTCGCACCGTCGAACAGGTGCGGGTGTTCGTTCACCAGAAAATGGGAACCGAGCACACCGCCGGCCTCTTCGTCGGCGAAGAAGGCGATGACCAGGTCGCGCTCCGGCGCACCGCCGGAGCCGATCACGTCCTGCAGGGAGGCCAGAATCATGGCGTCCATATTCTTCATATCGACCGCGCCGCGCCCCCAGAGCAAGCCGTCCTTGATGACGCCGGCGAAGGGGTCGACACTCCAGTTCGCCGGGTCGGCCGGCACCACGTCGAGGTGCCCATGCACGACCAGGGCCGGGCGGGACGTATCGCGACCCTGCACCCGCGCCACCACACTGGTGCGGCCGGGTTCGGAATCGAACAGTTCCGGCACGAGGCCCAGGGCTCGCAGCTTCTCGGCAACGTACTCGGCGGCATCAGTTTCACCGTTTGAACGACCCTCACCATAATTTGTGGTGTCGAAACGGATGAGATCGCGCGCGATTTCGGCGGTCAGATCGAGTTTCGCAGCGGCCGTTCCGGGTGACGCACCCGCTGAATCAGCGGAACTTGCGGCCGGAATCGTGTTCGGGGAGGAAGCCATAACCACACGCTACCCGTCGCCAACGGGCGCAGTGACACAACGGGCGTTCTAAACCGTGCTAAGTTATTACCTCGGCAGCCGGTTCATCCGGAGGCCGTTTCACCCAGTCCGGGTGGCGGAATTGGTAGACGCGCTGGCTTGAGGTGCCAGTGCCCGTTAAGGGCGTGTGGGTTCAATTCCCATCTCGGACACGGAGATTTCTTTCAAGAAATCAACGAGGACTGGTTGAGACAGTTCACAAGGCCGGATCCCCTGGATCCGGCCTTGTCTCGTTTAGATTCATGGCAGTGACGGGAGTCGGTCAGGACAGGATGTCCCTGGTCACGAATCGGCTATAGGCCAAAGCCCCGAAAACGGCCACGTAGCAAAACTGCACGATCGCGTTCTGGCCAAACGAACCCAGGTCGAGCGGTTGCCGGAGCAGATCGGCGAAGCCGAGCCAGTAGTGACTGAACAGCCACGGGTGCAGCCAGTCGAGCTGCGGGATGACGTCGAGTATCTGCGCGATCACCGAGACCACGATTGTTGCCGCCATGGCTCCGACGGGCACATCGGTGAGGGTAGAGATGAACAGTCCGATCATGGACAGTCCGAGCAGCGACACCGTCACGTACGCGGCCACCAGCAGCGACCGCAACAGCGATTCAGGCACGCTGATGGTGTCGCCGGAGAGTAGCGTCACTGGCCCGACCGGGAACAGTGCCGCACCGATGAGTGCGCCGGACACGGTCAGCGTCAGCGTCGCGACGAGGCAGAACAGGGCAGCGCCGGCGTATTTGACCAATAGCAGCCGTACGCGGCCGGCTGGGGCCACCAGGAGGTAGCGCAGGGTGCCAAGGCCCGCCTCCCCCGCGATGGTGTCTCCGGCGACGACTCCGATGGTCAGTGGCAGAAACAGGGGAATGGCGACCACCATGGCGGTGAAGCCGACGAACAGGCCGTTCTGGGTGACCCGGTCGAGGAACGGTGGCCCCTCCCCCGGGTCCAGCGTCGACGAGGACAAACGCACGGCCACGGCGAGCAAAATCGGGATGAGCGCCACCGCGATGAGCATGGCCCAGGTACGACGACGACGAAACAGTACGGAGATCTCCGAGCCGAGCAGATCCCAGCCTCCCGCGCGGGCTGACAGAACGCGCTCCGGCATCTGCGGCAGGACCTCACTGGACGACATCAAAACCCTCCCCGGTCAGTGCGACGAAACGTTCTTCCAGGCTGGGTTCCACGATGGCGAAACCACGGATGCGCACGCCACCGGCCACGAGAGCCGTCACGATGGCCTCCGGCTGCCAGTTGGTGTCCCCGAGCGGCGCAACGACGACCGCGTCGGCGGCATCGCTCGTGGCGTGTGCTGGCCCGAGCCCGAGGTGGGTGAGCACCCGGAGCGCGCCGGCGGCGTCCGGTGTGCGCAGGTGGACCCGTGATTCGCCCACCTGCCGCAGCTGGGCCAGGGTGCCCTGCGCGACGAGGCGGCCCGCACTCATCACGGCGGCGTGCGTGCACATCTGCTCGACTTCGGCGAGCAGATGGCTGGACACGAACACGGTCGTGCCCTCGGCGGCCAGCGAGCGCACGAGGCTGCGCACTTCACGCATGCCCTGCGGGTCGAGGCCGTTGGTGGGCTCATCGAGCACCAGCAGCTCGCGTGGGAGGATGAGCGCGTTGGCGATGCCGAGCCTTTGTTTCATGCCCAGTGAATAGGCGTGCACCTTCTTATCGGCAGCGTGGGAGAGACCGACCCGTTCGAGAGCACCCTGAACTCGGGCCCGACGGGTACCGCGTGGAGCGAACCGATCGGCGGTATCGAGGCGCCGCAGGTTTGCCGCACCGGACAGAAACGGGTAAAAGGCCGGACCTTCAACGAGGGCGCCGACGCGGGGCAGCACCTCGCGCAGTCGGGCGGGCATGGACTGACCGAGCAGGCTGATGGTGCCGCTCGTCGCCTGGCTGAGTCCGAGGAGCATGCGGATGCTCGTCGTTTTGCCCGATCCATTGGGCCCGAGAAAGCCGAAGACCGAGCCGCGCGGCACCATGAGGTCGATGCCGTTCACCGCCGTTTGCGAGCCGAATTTTTTGGTGAGCCCCCGGGTCTCGATCGCCAGGCCGTGACCCTGGCTAGCGGCTGTCACGGTGCCGGTCATCGTGCCGTGCGCAGGATGCCGGTCCCGGACACCGTCGTCACTCCGCGGCGGCCTGCAGCGCGGCGAGCGGAACCGCGCCGGCGAACACCCGCCCGTCGTTGCTCAGGAACAGCGTGACGAGGGAGGTGGTCACGGCACGGCCACCGTCGACGGCCGTGGTCAGCTGGTCAAGCATGGGGTTGGCGCTCAACTCGGCCGGCACGGCCGCTGCCGGCACCTCAACGATGGTGGACCAGCCGGTACCCGTCACGACGGGAACCTGGCCCGCTGCCGGGCTGTGATCGCCCGGCTGGTCGCCGGTAGCGCCTTCCGTCGGAGCCGGCATGGCCTGTTCCGTCACGGTGGCCGTGGCCGGGGGCGTGAAGGCGAACAGGTCGGCGTTCGGGGCCGCGAAGTCGATGGCGGTGAAGCCGACCTGGAATGCCGGCGCGCTCTGGCCCTGGGCCAGCACGGTCACCTGAAGCGGCAGCCCGGTTTCGGAGTCAACGGCGATAGAAACGGATGCGACGAGCGTTTCAGTCGTTTTTGGCGTGAGGACCAACTCGTACACGCTGCGCCCCGCGACTCGGGCATCGGTGCCGACCGAGACCGTCGTACTCGGGTCGAGCTCGCCGAGGAAGCGCTCGGCGAGCTGTGCCGGCGTCGCGAGGTCGGTGGGCAGCTGTGACTGCAGTTCGGCGGACTTCGCCTGGGCGGTGGCTTCGAGGTCGAGGCTCAGGTGAGTCGCCGCGTTCGTGCTGGAGTCATAAAGCCAGATGTCTCCGCCGTTGTGCACGACATCACGTTCGGCCATGCGGTCTTTGATCTGCACCCGGGACTGGCTTTCGCCGCCGACATACACTCGAAATTCGTGCGAGCCGCTCAGCAATTCGAGGGCCGTGGTCACTCCCAAAGGAATAACGCTGTCGTTGCCTTCGGGCAGGGCTCCCGTCATGGATTCGCTCATACCCGCGCTGAGGTCTAATGACGGAAGGCCCAGGTCCGCTGATTGTTCAACGGTTCCCGAGAAAGCGGACACCGTGCTGTCGTTCACCAGAAGGAGAACCTGCTCCGGTGTCTTGTCCGGCAGATCGACGGTGGCACCGGCCTGGAGCGGCACAGCAATGACGGCAGCGACGACGACTGCCGGAACGACGAACGCCGGGAGCCAGCGGAGAGAATTTCGAGACACGAGCTTCATACCGCGATCGTACGCCCCGTACGCCGCACTCAACCGGTGGGGTCAGCGTATTTACAGGTCCCCGGACTCGGGGCTATCGCGGGTCGGTTCGCTCCGGCTCGGTGCCTCATCGGTGATGCCTATGAACTGACTGCCGATGCCGTCGCACTCGGTGCGTCCGAGGCCGTCGGCCGGATCGGGCAGTTCATCCGCCCGGTGGTTCGAGCAGGTGATGTAGGTGAAGGGCGGCCACCACTTCTTGGGCCGCACGGCCTCGGTGTAGCCACAGATGGTGCAGGTGAGCGACGCCCAGACCGGCTTCTTTCCGGTGCGATTCGCGCGCGACTGCAGCAACCAGGCCGGCGGTTCGGCCTCCAGCCTGGCCAGCTGAGCTTCGCTCAGGCGCGACGGAATACCGTGGCGGGCGGCCATTTCCAGGGGGATATCCAACCGCAGTGCTACTTCTCGTCGCGTAATCATCTCGCACTACGATAGGCGCTTTTTGGGGGCCGCGCGGAGCATCCGTTCGCAGCAGGCGCCCGTCACTATGGGAGAATGACCCAATGCCAAACACTCCGTCCCCGCTGGGGCTGCTCCTGGACGTGGACGGGCCGATTGCGAGCCCGATCACCCGCACGATCAGTACGCCGAGCATTGTGACCGACCTGATCACCCTGGCCGGGGCGCACGTGCCGATCGCCTTCATTACGGGGCGGTCTGCCGATTTCATTCGCGACCAGGTCGTCGCGCCGCTCGTGGCCGCGGGTCTGCCCGAGAATTTTCGCATGTACGGGGTGTGTGAAAAGGGTGCTGTTTGGTTTCCGATCGGGTCAGACGGCATGGGCACAGTCGTGGTTGATCGGGCCGTCGCCCTACCGCTGGCCGTCACCGACGAAGTGCGCCAACTGGTCGCCGACTCATTCGCCGCCGAGATGTTCTTCGACGAGACCAAGCAGGCGATGATCTCGGTTGAGCAGCGCACCGATGTCAGCCGGGAGGCCTTTCAGGCCCGCCAATCCGAGTTCAATGACGCCGCTTTCGCCATTCTGGTCAGGCACGGGCTCGGCGTTCGATTCGAGAATCGCGAAAGCTCCGATGCCTCGGGGCAGATTCCGTTTCGGCTGGACGCCACCATCATTTCGACCGATATCGAATCGGTCACCCTGGACAAGGACCATGCGGCCAAGCGAGCGCTCGATTTCTTTGCCGAGAGCGGTCCGCTTCCCCGGTTGTGGCGGTCGGTGGGTGATTCACGCAGCGACTACCGTATGGCCGACCACCTGCACGAGGCCGGCTATGACGTGTCGCACGTCGACGTGCGCCCGGCCGATGGAGTTCTCGACCGGCCGTATCCGGTCATCGTCATCGGTGATCAGATTCACGATGAAGCCGGGGCGACTTTTCTGCGTTACTGGGTCGACAAGTTGGCGCTGCCCGCCTGATCGTCACGTATTGACGAAGCGGATGCCGTTCTGCAGCGTGCTGCGCAGCTCGAAGACCTTCTCGAAGCTGCCCCGTTCCATGCCGATCAGTCCCTCTCGCAGCACGCCGACCAGTCGTGACCGCGGAATGCCGATGATCATCGGGCGGCGGCCACGCTTCGGCAGCGACACCGGCTCGTCGAGTGCGCCGTCGGGCAGCACGATAATGAGGGCGGTGAAACGCACCTTGAGGGCACGCGTAATCGATTTGGCGGCGTCTTCGAACTGATGGATCGGGCGGTCGTCGGGGTCGAGATCGTCACCGACCAGTTCGCCGCGGCGCAGCTGCACCGGGCCGCCCCAGTCTTCGGAGAGGATGCCGAACAGGCCGGCCGGGCCGAGGATGATGTGGTCGAGTTTATCGGTCTGCGGGCCGGTGTCGATGTCGTGCCAGGCGGTGAATCCGATGCCGAGGTTGGCCACGAGTTGGGCGGTGGCCTCCTCGGCGAGGGCCTTGGCGAGGCAGTGCCGCACGAGACGGGGGGCGCTGCGGATCAGGGCTGGCGCGTACGGATCGTCGATGACGGTACCGCGGCCGGCCCATTCGCGCACGAGATCCAGGTATCTCAGGCGTGCCTGGCCGCCGGGGTGACCGTGCATGCGGGTTTTCAGGCTGGATTTCGTGGCCGGGCCACGGGCGGCGGGGGCGGCGTAGGCATCCGCTTCTGGATCGGTGTCACCGAAGCGACGGCGATCGTAGGCCGCCCGGTGATCGGGAGTACCGATGCGTTCCCACGCCCGCTGAACGGCATGAAACCGGGTCGCGCTGCCTCCGACGTCGGGGTGAGTTTTGCGCAGGAGGAGCCGGTAGGCGCGGCGCAACTCGTCGTTGGTCGCCGTCGGGCTCACACCGAGCACCTCGTAGGGGGTGGATGCGGCCGGGCTGTCATGCATCCTGAACGGTACCTTTCTGCGGGTGCGAGCAGATCGTCTCAGAGACGATCAGAGAATCCACCGTATCGCGGGAATCTGACATCCCGCCGAGGGCGACGGTCTCGCAGCAGCGAGGGTTCAGCGTGGCTGCTAGTCGCGCAGCAGGTGGAACGGGATCGCCATGGAGAGGGACACGCAGAGAATTCCGGCTACGAAGGTCAGGCCCATCAGCGACGTGACGGAGAACGCCAGACCGAACAGCCAGAGGCCGAGGACGAAGATCGCGAACGCGGCGATGAAGGCGACAATGTGCATGGGAAACCCTTTCACGGCAGTGCCCGGTGTTTTCGCCCAGCCACTGGTTTGAACGTACTTATTCGAGCGTACCGGCTGGGGCCGATCGGAATTACAGGGAATCGCCGACGATCGCGTCGAGCGGCTCGATCAGTTCGGGTCCATTGCCGACCACCGGGGCGACCGCGTAGAAGTTCAGTGTTTCCACAACCTCATGGGATGCGGCGACGGCAGCATCGACGAGGGTCTGGTCGCCGTCCGTGGCCGGATCCAGCCACTGGTCCCACCACTCCTCGGGCAGGGGAACCGGGGTGCGGTCGTGAATCTGCGTGAGCGGACCCAGAGCATCCGTTGTCAGGATTGTGGCGGACAGTACCCACCGCGCTGGGTCATCGTCGGCGGCCGCCGGATTCTTCCACCAGGCGTACAGGCCGGCGAAGGCGAGCGGAAGGCCGTCGTCCGAGTGGATGAAGTACGGCTTCTTCGTAGTTCCGTCGGTGTGCCACTCGTAATAGCCGGTGGCCGGCACGAGCGCACGCCGGGAACGCACCGACGTTTTGAAGGTCGGTTTTTCGGCGGCGGTCTCGGCTCGCGCATTGAAGGTCGGGAACTTCGAGGTGGGCTCGGTGGCGAAGGACGGAATCAGGGACCAGCGCGCCGATTCCAGCCGGCGCACGGCCGGATCGGTGCGCGCCGACTCGAGCACGATGGGGATCTGCTCCGTTGGCCGAATATTCCACGAGGGTTCCGGCAGGTTCTCTCCCTCATGCTCGACGTCGAACATGGCAGCCAGATCGGGCGCCGTATCGGTAATGATGAATCGACCACACATGTCTCCAGAATACCGTGGCCTGCCTAACGTATTAGCGAGCATCAGCTAGCGTCGATGCAATGGACGATCGATACAGCGCAGACGTGCTCTCCCCCGGCTGGCGCGAGGCCGGTCGCATCATTATTCCGACCCAGGAAGCGACCAGGGACCTCGTGGTGGAAGAGGTCGCGACCGGGTTCTGCGGGGCCGTCATTCGGGTCGAGAAGAAGATCGTCACTCTGGAAGACCGCCACGGCAAGCTGCGCCTGTTTCCGCTCGGCTCGGGGTTTCTCATCGACGGTAAACCGGTCACACTGATAGCTCCGACCATGGCGGCAGCCCTCGGCCGGGTGCGCACCGCCTCGGGCTCGACGGCGGTTCCGGATGCCCCGGCGCGCGTCGCGCGCGCCAGCCGGATCTTCGTTGAGGGCCGGCACGACGCCGAACTCGTGGAGAAGGTCTGGGGTGCCGACCTGCGCATCGAGGGCGTCGTCGTCGAGTACATCGAGGGCGTGGACAACCTGGACGAGATTCTGCGCGCGTTTCGACCGGGTGCCGGGCGCCGCGTCGGCGTGCTCGTCGACCACCTCGTGCCGGGGTCGAAGGAGAGTCGCATTGCGGAGGCTGTGGCGCGCGGGCCGTTCGCGGCGAACGTGCTGGTGGTAGGGCATCCGTTTGTCGACGTGTGGCAGTCGGTGAAACCGGCTCGCGTCGGCCTCGCCGCCTGGCCCGAGATACCGCGGAACATCGAGTGGAAGCACGGAATCTGCGCGGCACTCGGCTGGCCGCACGAGGAGCAGGCTGATATTGCCAGGGCCTGGCAGCGTATCCTCGGTCAGGTGCGCACTTTTGCCGATCTGGAGCCGCAACTTCTCGGCCGGGTGGAACACCTGATCGACTTTGTGACAGCGGAATGACGGTTTTGTCGTCGCTTTCGGCAATCTCGCATTCGCGGTCATTCCCAGTGGTGGACCCGGAGTTCACTCCTTTTCCGCAGCAAACGACACGCTTTCCGGTAAAAAAGGCGCTGAATTCCGAAACCATCCAGACTTGTGGGCTAGTGTTGGACTCGAAGTTGTAGTGCTTGCACGTCTTAAACGCACTGATCGTGATTCATCTGGATCACAGTTAGTGCGCCACATTCCTTTCGGAAGCGGACGACGAATACCGCGACGAACGGTCCCGACAGTCGGGGCCGGTCTAACACTCCTGGAGGAGTTTTACAAATGGCAACAGGTACCGTGAAATGGTTCAACGCTGAAAAGGGCTTCGGCTTTATCGCACCCGACGACGGAAGCGCCGATGTTTTCGCGCACTACTCCGCGATCGCGTCGAATGGCTACAAGTCCCTCGATGAGAACCAGAAGGTCGAGTTCGAGGTAACCCAGGGCCCCAAGGGTCCTCAGGCCGAGAACATCCGCGCCCTCTAAATAGAGCTTGCGAAGAACGCCTCCCGCTCACGCGGGGGGCGTTCTTGTTTTAATCCTCGTGGCTGACCGGCCTACTTCACCAGGTCCTGCCACCCATCACCGTCGACATACTCGAAGATCAGGTTGGTCTCGGTGTGGGCGACGGCCGGATGCTCCGCGAGATGTTCCAGCACAAAGTCGCGCAGGTGCGAGGCATCCGCTGCAGCCACGTGCAGCAGGTAGTCGTCGGCACCGGCCGTGTGGAAGAGCCCGATCACACCGGGCCAGTGCGGGGCGGCATTCCGAAAGTCATCTATCTGCACCCGAGCATGTTTGGCCAGCCGCACCGAAATAAGCGCCTGCAGGCTGGCCCCGAGCGCAGCCAGGTCGATATTGGCCCGGTAGCCACGGATATGGCCGAGCTGCTGCAACCGACGCAGTCGCAGCGATACTGTGGACTCGGCCACTCCGATCTCGCTGGCCAGGGCCGCACCGGAGGCCCGAGCATTGACCGACAGGGCGCGCAGCAGTGCACGGTCGACCCGGTCAAGTTCCGGCTTCTTTGATTCCATCAGCAGACTCCCTTATTTCTAGCAAGCTTATGCGATTCGGCTTTATTATTTGCAAGGGTCTGCATGGTCACTTGCGTTCAAGGGCAGAACCTGTTTCTGTTGGCTCATGTTGCCACCGCTGTCACATATCGAAACCGTTGCCGTGCACGCCGGAATGGACGGTCTCACCGAGGCCGGAACGCACGTTCCGGGCATCGATCTGTCCACCACCAATCCGCTGCGCGGAGTGGAGTCTGGCGGGGATTCCTACGAAAACCTCGCCACCGGCGGCACGCCGGAACAAGGCGATTCCGCCGTCTACCAGCGACTGTGGCAACCGGGCGTCGCCCGGTTCGAGAACGCACTGTCGGCCCTGGAACGGACCGCCGGCACCGTTGCCTTCGCCACCGGAATGGCGGCCCTGACCGCGACCCTTATTGCCACCGTGACGGCCGACAAACCGCACATTGTGGCGCTGCGTCCCCTGTATGGCGGTACCGATCATGTTCTCGCGAACGGGCTGCTCGGCACGACGGTCACCTGGACCGACCTGGCCGGCGTTGGTGCGGCCATCCGTTCGGATACCGGTCTGGTCATTCTGGAGTCACCGGCCAACCCGACGCTTGAGTTGACGGACATCCGGGCGGTGGCGGATGCTGCCTGTTCGGTTCCCGTGCTGGTGGACAACACCTTTGCGACGCCCGTGTTGCAGCGCCCGGTCGAGTCGGGCGCCACGCTCGTGCTGCACAGTGCGACCAAGTTTCTCGGCGGTCACGGCGATGCTATGGGCGGCACGGTGTCCGGGCCGGCCGAGTGGATGGCGCGGTTGCGACAGGTACGCGCGCTGACCGGCGGCCTGCTGCAGCCGTTCAACGCATACCTGCTGCATCGCGGGCTGCGCACCCTGCCGATTCGGGTGCGCGCCCAACAGACGAGTGCTGGCGAGATTGCTGACCGGCTCAGCGCCCATCCGGCGCTGACCCGGGTGCTCTACCCCGGGCTGCCGGGCCAGGACCCGCACGGGCTGATCGGCAGGCAGAGCGCCGGTGCCGGGTCCCTGATCGCGCTCGATCTCGGCTCCTTTGCCGCCGCCGTGCGTTTCACCGAGGCGCTGCGACTGATCACCCACGCGGTGTCGCTCGGCGGGGTCGATTCGCTCGTGCAGCATCCGGCCTCGCTCACCCACCGACCGGTGGCGGCTGATGCACGACCGGGCGCCGGCATCGTGCGGCTGTCGATCGGGCTCGAGCACGTCGACGATCTGATGGACGACATCCTTACAGCCCTGCTGGTCGCTCGCGTGCCGGTGGGAGCAGTCGCGACGGCCTAGCTGCGGCCGAGGCGGCGGCGCAGCAGATCGATCCGCATCTGCAGCTGGGTCACGCTGGCCTGGGCGACGGCGGGCCCGCCGCAGATCCGACGCATCTCCGCGTGGATCATGCCGTGCGGTTCATTGGCGAGCTTGGACCACATGCCCACGAGGCTCGACAGCAGGGTGCGCTGTTCCTTCAGGGTTCGGTACAGGGGCGGCGGCTCGAGCGGGGCGATCTCCCCCGTCACCGGATCCTTGCGTTTGTCAGTTGAACGTTTGGACTGCCGTGACTGGCGTTGACGCAGCAGCTCCGACACCTGTTCCGGTTCGAGCAGGCCGGGGATGCCGATGAAGTCGAATTCCTCGTCGGTGCCCGGTTCGGCGAGCTCGCCGAATTCGTCGCCGTCGAACATGACCATGTCGAAGGTGGCCTGCGAGTCGAGGGCCTGCCAGGTGAAGTCGTCCAGGCCGAGGTCGTCTGACGCCTTGTCGTCCTTGTTCGCCGCGGCGACCATGGCATCTTCGGGGTTGTACATGCCGTCGTCGCCGTCGTCACGATTGCTGCGATCGAGGGCGTGATCGCGTTCCAGCTCGAGCGCGTTGGCGAGGCTGAGCAGCCCGGGCACGTTGGGCAGAAAAATGGAGGCCGTTTCGCCGCGTCGGCGCGCGCGCACGAACCGGCCGATCGCCTGGGCGAAGTACAGCGGTGTGGCCGCGCTGGTCGCGTAGACACCGACGGCGAGCCGCGGCACGTCGACGCCCTCCGACACCATGCGCACGGCGACCATCCACCGACGGGTGTTCTTGGAGAACTCGTCGATCCGGTCGCTGGCTTCCTTCTCGTCGGAGAGCACAATGGTGACCGGTTCACCGCAGATGTCCTCGAGGATGACGGCGTAGGCGCGTGCGGTGGTCTGGTCCGTGGCAATGACGAGGCCACCGGCATCCGGAATGCCGCGCCGCACCTCGGTCAGTCGGGAGTTCGCGGCGCGCAGCACCGAGGGAATCCACTGCCCGCTGGGCTCGAGCGCGGTGCGCCAGGCCTGGCTGGTGATGTCCTTGGCGTTGCCCTCGCCGAGCTTGGCTTCCATCTCGTCGCCGGCCCGGGTACGCCACTTCATGTGCCCGGCGTAGACCATGAACATCACGGGGCGCACAACACCGTCGGCGAGGGCCCGACCGTAGCCATAGGCATAGTCGCTCTGCGACATACGGATGCCGTGTTTGTCGGGCAGGTAACTGACGAACGGGATCGGCGAGGTGTCCGAGCGAAACGGGGTGCCGGTGAGTGAGAGGCGCCGGGTGGCCGGGCCGAAGGCCTCACGAATCGCGTCGCCCCAGCTGAGGGCATCTCCCCCGTGGTGAATCTCGTCGAGGATGACCAGGGTGCGGCTGGACTCGGTGAGCTGCTTGTGCAGGGCGGCGCGGGCAGCCACCTGGGCATAGGTGACGACGACGCCGTGATAGTGGCTGCCGTAACTGCGGTCGGCGTTCTTGAACATGGGATCGAGACGGATGCCGGCGCGTGCCGCAGCATCCGCCCACTGGTTTTTGAGATGCTCGGTCGGCGCGACAACGGTGATGCGGTCGATTGTGCGCCGGGAGCGGAGTTCAGCGGCCAGGCGCAGGGCAAACGTGGTCTTTCCCGCTCCCGGCGTTGCCGCGGCGAGAAAGTCGCGTGGCTCGTGCACGAAGTAGGCCTCGAGCGCCTCGGCCTGCCAGGCGCGCAGCTTGCCGGCGGTACCCCAGGCCGCGCGTTCGGGGAAGGACGGCGACAGGTGTTCGGCTGCACTCGTTCCCTGCGCGGGACCGAAAACCGATGGAGTATTCACTTCTCACAAATCTACCAAAGACCACCGACGTTCGTCGCCGACGGCACCGTTTGCACCAATAGCTCAGGGTTCAGACACAATGGTTTGATGACGAAGCAACAGCATCCATGGTCGCGCTACGTCGCGCTCGGCGATTCGTTCACCGAGGGCATCGGTGACCCGGAAGAGCAGAGCCCTGGTGGGCACCGGGGCTGGGCAGACCGGGTCGCCGAGGTACTGAGCGAAGGGACCGATGATTTCGCCTATGCCAACCTGGCCGTGCGCGGCAAACTCATCCGGCAGATCGCCGACGAACAGATCGAGCCAGCGCTGGCCCTGCGCCCGGACCTGATCACGATTTCGGCCGGCGGCAACGACGTCATTCGCCCCGGAACTGACCCGGATTTCATCGCGGCCCGCTGCGATGAGGTGGTTTCCGGGCTCTCCCGGGACGGCGCGACGGTCGTGCTGTTCACCGGAGCCGACGTGGGATTCTCTCCCGTGTTTCGTAGCATTCGCGGCAAGGTCGCGATCTACAACGAGAATATCCGGGCCATTGCCACGAAGTACGACTGCATCGTGGCCGACATGTGGCAGCTCACCGAAATTCAGGATCCGCGCATGTGGGCGCCCGACCGGCTGCACCTCAACGCCCTCGGGCACCACACCGTGGCGCGCATGGTGTTGCAGACCCTCAATGTGAAGAACTCGCTCGAGCCGAGCGAGCCGGAGCCCATGCCCGGAACCACCTGGCGGCAGGCCCGCACCGAAGATTTTGTCTGGGCGCGGGAGTACCTCGTGCCGTGGGTGCTGCGCCGGGTGCGCCACCAGTCCTCCGGCGATCACGTCCTGCCCAAGCGTCCCAAAGCCGGCCCCTCCACGCCCCCCCGCGTCTGACCCGCATTTCGGTCCACTAGACGGGGCAGGTCGTGGCCGGGCGGGTGGGCAGCCGGGCGGGTCAGCCGGCGGCGAGTTCGCCCGGGTGGCCCATGCGCCAGGCCGGGCCGGGATCGGTGACGCTGTCCTGGAGTTCAAGCGGTACCGTCACCGGAGATCCCGTGCCGATCGTGAACGACAACTCGCCGACGTCGTCGCCGGCCCGGCCCAGCTGCAAATCGGTCGCCGTCGCGGAACCCGAAATAGGTGAGTCTGACCAGACCAAAGCGGATGCCGCCCGCGCGGCGACGATATCGCTCACGTCACCCCACTGGGTCCTATAGCTGCCGTACACGGTGCCGGCCTCGGCCAGGACGACGTCGTGGAACCCGGGCTGCACACTCTGGATCAGCGCCGCGATCGCCGAATTGAGTTCGGAGTGGGTGTCGCCACCCAGCATCACGCCTACGAGCGTGACCGTGTTGTCGCCGACGGTGAAATCGGTGGAAAAGAGCAGGCAGGCACCGGCGACATCCGTTGTACCGGTCTTGATACCGTCGACGCCGTCGCGACCGAGCAGCTTGTTGGTGTTGGTGACCGTGCCGATGACCGGCAGCACCGCCGACGGCAGGGCGACGATTTCGGCCAGCGCCGGGTGACCGACGACGAGCTTGCCGATCTCAACGAGGTCGGCCGGAGTGCTCACGCTCAACGACGAGATGCCGCTCGTGTCGGCGACGCTGGTCTGGCTGAGTGAGTTGTCGGCCAGCCAGGTTTTCGCCGCCGCCAGGTAGCCGTCGGTCGAGCCGAACGCCCACACCGCGAGAGACGCCGCATAGTTGTTGGCCGAGGGCAGCAGCATCGCTTCAAAAGCCTGCCGCTGGGTCAGTTCCATTCCGGCGACCACGGGCGCGACCGACCCATTTTCGGCAATCACCTCGTAGTAGATATCGACGTCGGCGTCGGTGAAAGTGATCGCGGGGCCGTCCTCCCCCGCGCCCAGCGGTTTGGCATCGAGGATGACGAGGGCGGTGACCATCTTGGTAATGCTCGCGATCGGCACCGTGTCCTGTTCGCCGCTCGAGGCCAGCACGCCGGGAAAACCGACTGCGCCGATCGCGCTTTCACCGAAGGTCGGCCAGACCAAAGCGGCGGCTGGTTGGGTCAGCGCCGCCGGCTGCACGATCGTGGCAGCGCTCTCCGGAACGGGAGCCAGGGTGGTGGCGCCGACATAGCCGACGCTGCCCAGCACCACGAGCAGAACGCTGGCGACGGCGAGTCGACGCCGTCGGAGGGTGACACGCCGGGAGGGAGACATCCGCTCAGCCTAACTTCTTCGTCGCGCTCAGCGGGTCGGCGCGCTCACGCCCGCGTGCGCAGCGCGTACAGCGCGACCGCGCTCGCGGAGGCAACGTTGAGCGAGTCGACGCCGTGCAGCATCGGAATGGTCACGACCGTGTCGGCGGCTTCGAGCGCGTGCTGGCTGAGCCCGTCGCCTTCGGCACCGAGGATGATCGCGAGCCGCTCGGGCGGCGCCTCGGCAAACACGTCGAGGGAGACCGCATTGTCGGCCAGCGCCAGCGCGGCGAGGTGAAAACCGGCGGCGTGCAGCAGCGGGGTGGCCACGCTCCATTCCGGGAGGCGGGTCCACGGCACCTGCAGCACCGTGCCCATGCTCACGCGCACGCTGCGCCGGTAGAGCGGGTCGGCGCAGCGCGGGGTGATCAGCACGGCATCGGCGCCGAGCCCGGCCACGGAGCGAAAGATGGCCCCGACGTTGGTGTGGTCGACGATGTCTTCGAGGATCACGATGCGGCGGGCCTGGGTGAGAAGCGCCTCGACCGGCTCGAGCACCGGCCGGTGCATCGCGGCGAGGGCACCGCGATGCAGGTTGTAGCCGGTCAGCTGTTCCAGCACGCTCGCGTCGCCGACATAAACCGGAACGTCGGGCCAGTCGGCGAGCAATCGTTCGGCGTCGGGCATCCACTGTTCCTGAATAAGTAGGGAGCGCGGGCGATGGCCGGCCCGAAGAGCACGAGCAATGACCTTGGGTGACTCGGCGATATAAAGGCCGCCGGCCGGCTCCAGCACTCGTCGCAGTGCGACGTCGGTCAAACGCGAATAGTCGGCGAGACCCGGGCTGGACAGGTCGGTAATGCGGGTGATCTGCACGGAAAAGTGCCTTTCAGAAGGGATATTGAGCTCAAGCCTGACAGGTGGGTAGTCAAACGGGAAAACAGACGAGTTTAGAATCAAGGGACCACCAACTTTTGCTGCCCGTCTTTGCCCGAAAGGAACGCCGATGACTGCCGACTCGGTCGTGCCCCGCGACACGGTCCTGGTGGACGCGCTCGAGCCCACCGACGCCCCCGACGCCGACGCCGCGCTCGCCTCGGCGGTTGCCCTCGATTCCGAGCGGGCAGTGGATGCCGTCGCCACGCTCCTGCGCGGCAAGCGCGCCGCCGTGCTCACCGGCGCCGGCCTCAGCACCGATTCGGGAATTCCCGATTATCGCGGGGAAGGCGCGCCGAAGCGCACGCCGATGACCTTTCAGACCTTTGTCGCCGACGAACGATCCCGCAAACGTTATTGGGCCGGCAGCCACCTGGGCTGGAGCGTGTTTCGACGGGCCGAACCTAACCTCGGACACCGTTCTCTCGTGCAGCTGGAAAGCGCCGGCGCCATTGCCGGGGTCATCACCCAAAACGTTGACGGACTGCATACCCGGGCCGGATCGCGCCATGTCGTCGAACTGCACGGGTCCCTCGACCGGGTCATCTGCCTGGACTGCGGGCAGGCATTCGGCCGGGATAGCATCGCTGCCCGGCTGGAGGCCGACAACCCGGTTCTGCGTGATTCGGACAGCATCCGAATCGCTCCGGACGGCGATGCCGACGTCGGCAACATCGACGACTTCGTGGTGCCGGCCTGCACGGTCTGTGGCGGCATGCTCAAGCCCCGGGTGGTCTTTTTCGGTGAACTCGTGCCGACGGAAACGTTTCTGGAGGCAGCCGCTTTGATTCAGGCTGCGGATGCCCTGATCGTCGCCGGGTCGTCGCTCGCGGTGAATTCGGGCATCCGTCTGGTCGAGCAGGCCAGGCGCCGCAAACTGCCGATCATCGTGATCAACCGTGGGGTGACCAAGGGCGACGGGCGAGCCCTGCACAAGCTCGAGGCCGGAACCAGTGAAACCCTCGCCGCACTGGCCGACCGGCTGCTGGGCTGACCGCGCTTGTGCGCGGCCCCGGGAGTCACCGGTGAATCGGGGCAATCACTCGTGACCAGGTTCGCCATTGTGCGTCATGGCCAGACCGACTGGAATTTGAACCAGCGGATCCAGGGCCGCACCGACATTCCTCTCAACGCCACCGGGCGCGCCGAAGCCGTCGCCGCCGCTGAGCGTCTGCAGAGCAGGCAGTGGGATGCCATCGTGACCAGCCCTCTGATGCGCGCTGCGGAATCGGCCAGAATCATTGCCGCGGAGCTCGGGTTGGCGGAACCCGAGGTGGTTCCCGCCCTGACCGAACGTCACCACGGCGCCATCGAGGGCCTCACCTTCGCCGAGCGTCAGTACCGTTTTCCTGACGGTGTGGCCGTTCCCGGACTCGAGACCCGCCGCGACGTCATTGACCGGGTGCTCGCTGCGCTATCAGCACTTGCCGCCGGGCATACTGGCCAATCCATTCTCGTGTTGAGTCACGGCGGCATCATCGGAACGCTGCTGCGTCACCTCACGGACGGCGACCGCCCTCGGCACGGCGAGTACATCGCCAATGGGTCCGTGCACGATTTCGCCTGGGCGGACGATCAGCTGCTGCTGACCCACTTCGATGCGGCGATGCGCGAGCCGGGCGACCGCGGCTCGTCGCCGGTGCTGTGATGCCTCCAGCTGATCTGCGGGCGCCTTTAGGGCGCTGAAATTGGCACCTCGTGTTCAGTGGAATGCCTCAGCGGAGCGAGGTGCCACTTTTCGCCCCTTCGTTTTCGCCAGCGGCGAGCACCATGGGGCCAGAGTTGGCGCCTTACCCGAGGCCACAAGCCCTGCACGCGTGACCCGCGCCGCTACTCAAATTTGTCGGCGTTGACCCTGGCCGCTGGAACGGCATCGCCGGTCGGGGATCCGCGGCGAATGCTCACGCTGACCACCGCGGCGATGATGCAGAGGCCATCGACCCCGTTCCGGTGCCGATCAGCACCCCCCAGGTGAGCATCAGGCGCCACGGTGACGTGGCGAAGGTACTGAGCGCACTTCCCGCTGCGACGATGAAGAGCGCACCCGTCGTCACTCCGCGAATGCCGAATCGCTGCATCAGGGCAGCGGCGAACGGCGCGGTCAGACCGAACAACAGCAGGTTCACCCCAACGGCTGCCGCGAGTTCCCCCCGCGACCAGGAGAATTCCTCCTCGATCGGCACCATGAGCACTCCGGGGGCCGCACGGAATCCAGCCGCACCGACGAGCGCAAGAAAGGCCACGGCGGCGATGATCCAGGCCGGGTGGATGCCGCGGGGCCACAGCAGAGAGAGACCCGACCCGCTTTCCGTGCTGGGGCGGCGCCGGCCGAATCGTGTCATCGTTTGATGAATAGCGAATTCTCAGGCAACTCTCGGTCGATTCACGGCATTAGGTCACGGACCGCGAACGGCTATGCCGGGGGCTCGGTACCTTCCAATACCTCGAGCAGGGTTCGGGCCGAAGCGGCCCAGGTGAACCGCGCCGCCTGATCGACTGACTGGGCCGATCTGGCCGCCCACTCCCCCGGCTCGGCGAGGCGCCGAACAGCCTTAGCAATGGAATTCTCGCTGCGAGGGTCGAAATACAGGGCGGCGACCCCGCCGATCTCCCGAAAAATGGGAATGTCGCTGACCACAACGGGGATGCCGAGGCTCATCGCCTCGACCAGCGGAATTCCAAAGCCCTCATCGAACGAGGCGGTCACCAGTGCGGTGGCCGAGCGCAACAGCCGGTGATAATCGGCATCGCTGACCCCATCGTGAAAGACCAGGCGCGCCTGCGGGGCGCGGCGGCTCAGCCGGGAACGTTCGGCTGCGGACACCCGGCTGAGCAGATGCAGCTCGTATTCCGGCAGGTCGGCCATGGCCAGAACCAGGGTGTCGAGGTTCTTGTACGGCATGAACGAGCCCATGTAGACGAGCCGGGTGGTCTCCGGAATGCTGCGATGACGCACCGCCCCCAGAGCGGGATCGGCGGCGTTGGCCACCACCGTGACCGGTCGCCGGGTGAGCCGGTGCTCTGCGATCAGCGTCCGGGTGGTCTCGGACACGGTCACGACGCCGTCGGCGCCGTTGAGCAGCATCCGCTGTGGCCACCAGGAGAGGTGGTAGGCCCGCCAGAGCAGACGGATAAACGCGGGCAGGTCACGCGGTGGTGTGCGGTTGCGGTAATAAATGAGGTCGTGCACGGTGAGAAACAGCCGATACTTGCGGCCCCACGAGCCCATGGTCTGCATCGGACTGAACACCACGTCGGGCTTCAACCGGTTGACCGACAGCGCGATCAGCGGTTCGAGCAGACTGGTCGGTGCCCGCACAAGCTGCCACGGCAAGGCCGGCAGCATCGCCAGTTGCCGATGGTCGCTGATCAGCATGGTGAGCGGATGCAGCCGGCCGAGTTCGGTCACCAAACCAGCGGTGTACCGGCTGATGCCGTCGTGCTGATCCAAGCGGACGTACCGGCAGTCGACCACGATTCTCACTCCGGTCGCTCCTCGGCAAGAAATTCACGAATGTAGGTGGCCGCCGGTTTCGGCGTTTCATAGTGGATGAGGTGACCCACGTTGTCGACGACGCGCAAGGTCGCGTTCGGGAACAAGCTCTGCAGCCGATATTGCGCGGCGAGCGGTGTGATGTCATCGCGGTCGGCCGCGATCAACAGCGTCGGTTGCCGAATGCGTGCCGCAAATTCGCTCACGTCGTGACTGACCGAAGCGGTGAACGCCGCCATGACCACCTGACGGTTTGCGAAGGCGCTGAAGTATCGATCGTGCTGGTTGTGGATCCAGCGCCGCAACGCCGGGTCCCGCGTTTTCGCCATGCTCACGCTCATTACCCGCACAATAGCCCGGTTCTGCAGCAGGGCGTAGCCCCACCGCTCCGGAAGGGATGCTGAGGCCCAGTAGTAGAAGACGGCCAGTCGGGTCAGAATTCCGCGCGGTCCGGACAATGCCGGGGCGGCGATCGGGTTGACCAGAACAACGTCGTCGGCGGCCAGCCCCTCGGCGACGGCCGCGGCGACCACGATCGACCCGAAGGAATGCCCGAGCACGACCAGACGCCCCGTGGGGGCCAGTACCTTCAGAAATTCGCGCAGCCAACGGGAGTATCCGGCCAGGGAATGGTCCCCGTCGGGGAGCGGCCCCGACCGGCCGAACCCGGGCAGGTCCGATGCGATGATGCGCAGGGCGGGAGCTGCGGCATCCGTTTCGACGGCCCTGGGCAATTCACCGGCACCGAGCAGCTCGGCCACGACCAGTTGCAGTCCGTGGTGATCGCCGCGAAATCCGTGCACGAGAACCACAGTGGTCGTGGCAGCGGGGTCGCCGTATACCCAGTAATGGGTGGCGCTGCTTCGCCCGTCGGCGCCGAGAACGCTTGCCGTGAGTTCGCGCACCGTCAGGCCAGCCAGGACTTTGTCGTAGGGAGAAGAAACGATCACCGGCCCTAGTTTAGGCGGGAGACTTCCGCAAAGCTGGACTTGAACCGGATCGCTCGATCTAGACTCAAGCCACGACGCGCAACGAGAGAGAGCCCTTTGCGGGGACGGAAGGACAGCCGTGAGTTTCACTGCACCCATTCAGTTACCCGGATTGGCCCTCGACCCGCTGTGGTATCGCCGCGCCGTCTTCTACGAGGTGATGGTTCGCTCCTTCGTAGACAGCAACGCCGATGGATCCGGCGATCTCTCCGGGCTGGTATCGAAGCTCGACTACCTGCAATGGCTCGGAATCGACGCCCTGTGGATTCCGCCGTTCTTCAACTCTCCGCTGAAAGACGGCGGTTACGACGTGGCCGACTACCGCACGATTTTGCCGGAGTTCGGTACCCTCGAGGAATTCAAGGATCTCGTCACCAAGGCGCACGAACGGAACATGCGGATCGTGATCGATTTTCCGCTCAACCACACCTCGGACCAGCACGAATGGTTTCAGCAGTCCCGTGAAGACCCGGATGGACCCTACGGCGACTTCTATGTCTGGAGTGACACCGACGAGCGGTATCCCAACATTCGCATCATCTTCACCGACACCGAGGAATCGAACTGGGCGTTCGACCCGGTACGTCGGCAGTTCTTTTTTCACCGCTTCTTCTCGCACCAGCCCGACCTCAACTTTGAAAACCCGGCCGTGCAGGAGGCGATCTTCGACGTCATCCGCTTCTGGCTCGACCTCGGCGTCGACGGCTTTCGACTCGACGCGATCCCCTACCTGTTCGAGTCCGAAGAGGGCAACGGTGAGGGCGAGCCGCCGACTCACGAGTTCGTCAAACGTCTGCGGGCCATGGTCGACCGCGACTATCCTGGCCGAGTCATGATCGCCGAGGCCAACCAATGGCCCCGCGAGGTCGCCGCCTTCTTCGGCACCGAGGAAGAACCGGAATGCCACATGGCGTTCGACTTTCCGGTCATGCCACGCATTTTCTACTCTTTACGCTCCCAGCAGGCCAACGAACTGGTGCGCGTGCTCTCCGAAACGACCGACATCCCCGAGGGCGCCGGTTGGGGCGTATTCCTGCGCAACCATGACGAGCTCACCCTCGAAATGGTCAGCGAGGAATACCGGCAGGCTATGTACGGCTGGTACGCCTACGACCCGCGGATGCGCGCCAATATCGGCATCCGCAGACGGCTCGCTCCGCTGCTCGACAATTCGCGGGCCGAGCTGGAACTGGCCCACGCCCTGCTGTTTGCCCTGCCCGGCAGCCCGTTTCTTTACTACGGCGATGAGATCGGCATGGGCGACAACATCTGGCTGCCCGACCGGGACAGTTCACGCACGCCCATGCAGTGGACCCCCGACCGCAATGCCGGTTTTTCGGATGCCGATCCGGGCAAGCTGTTTCTGCCCGTTGTGCAGTCCCTCGTCTACAACTTCACTCAGACCAACGTGGAGTCGCAGCTGGCCCAGTCTGGGTCGCTCCTGCACTGGATTCGCAATGTGATCCACGTGCGCAAGGCACACCAGACCTTCGGACTCGGCACGATCCGCGTGCTCAATACCAACCACGAATCGGTGTTGGTGTTCACCCGCAGCTACGCCGGCTCCGGCTCAATGTTCGGCGACCAGCCCGAAACCGTGCTGTGCGTGTTCAGTTTCTCGCACAACCCGGTCGCGTTCACGATCGACGACGTCGACATGGCCGGAACGCGGTTGTACGACCTGTTCGGTGGAGCAGTCTTTCCGAGCTTCAACGACGAGGGATCGCTCACGCTCACCCTGGGTGCGCAGAGCTTCTACTGGCTGCACTGCGGTTGACACGCAATTAAACGAATGCTGCGGCAGATAAACCAGTGCTGCGAGCTCGGCAAAAGCTCATCCGCTGTCCTTGTTGCCGCAACCGATGGCACGTATCCTTAAGACCAGCAAGCTGTCGTCCTAGGTCTGGAGGCCGGTCGATCGTGCCTGAACTGTCCAGCTCAGATTGTGGCGTCGAAGACGTGGCGCTGTGCGCCAAATTTCTCGACGCGTTGCCGGTCACCGGTGCTGCGGTTTCGGTGTTTGGCGGGGCCGTTCCCGAAACGGTCGTCTGCGCCACCGATGGGCTGGCCGCTCGCCTCGATGAGCTTCAGTTCGATTTGGGCGAAGGCCCCCGGTGGGAGGCGGCGCGCACGCGCATTCCCGTGCTGGAACCTCGCGTGCGCGAGGGTGAGCATCCGCTCTGGCCGGTCTTTTTCTCGGCACTTTTGGACACCGAGGTGGAGGCGCTCTACGTTTTTCCACTCACCCTCGGCGCGCTCGATGTGGGCATCGTCGAGCTCTACAGCACCACCTCCGGAGCTCTGGATCGCACCGACCGAGCGAAAGCACTGGTCCTGGCCAACCAAACCGCCTGGAACCTGTTGGATCGGCTGCTTCGGGTCAAGGAATCCACCGCGTCAGCGACGATTACGGAGGCTTCTCCCCTGTCGAGGCGGGAAATTCATCAGGCCACCGGCATGGTGCTCGTGCAGATGAATGTCACGCCGACGGATGCGCTGCTACTCCTGCGCGGGCACGCGTTTGCGCACGGCAAGACCGTGCGCACGATCGCCGGTGACGTGGTTGCGCGGCGGTTGCAGTTCACGCCGGAAACCGAGTAAAAAAACAGGAAAGGTCATAGAATTAACCCATGGTCACTCAGACTCGCGCCTCGATGGTGAGCGCCGCCTTCGTGAAGTTGACGGACACTCTGGTGGGCGAATATGACGTTCTCGACGTGCTGCACACCCTCGTCGAGGAATGCGTTGAGTTGCTCGACGCCTCAGCTGCTGGCCTCCTGCTGGCCGATCCGAGCGGCGAGCTGCAGGTCGTCGCCTCAACCAGCGAGGAAAGTTATCTCGTCGAAGTTTTGCAACAGCAGGCCGGCGCCGGGCCGTGCGTTGACTGTTACCTCACCGGCAAGGTCGTCACCATGGGCGATATCGCCGCTTCCGGCGATACCTACCCCGTTTTCAAGGCGGCCGCGCTGTCCCAGGGTTTCCGCTCGGTGCACGCCATTCCCATGCGGGTACGTAACCGGGCGATCGGCGCTCTCAATCTGTTCCGTACCGAGACCGGCGATGTCACACCCGAAGACGCTGCTATCGGCCAGGCCATGGCTGACGTTGCAACGATCAGCATTCTGCAGGAACGCACCGTGCGCGAAGACGCCGTGGTCAACGAACAGCTGCAACGTGCCCTCAACAGCCGCATCGTGATTGAACAGGCCAAGGGGGTCATCGCCCAGCTCAGCACCGTCGACATGGACGAAGCCTTCAAGAGATTGCGAGCGGATGCCCGCGCCCGCAACCACACCATGCGCGAGAGCGCCGAGAACGTCATCAACCGTCGCATTCGTCTCTAACGAATTCCCCGCCGATAGCCGACCCACTCCGGGACGCAACCAGGTTGGTTGCTGGCAACAGACACTGCGGCGCCGAAGTCCAGCATCGTGCCTCGCGTACCGACCGCCTACGCCGGACGTGACCCACCCGCAACTCCTGGGTCGATCTCAGCGCTTGCGGCCAGTTCTCTCGCCGGAGAGTGGCGCCGCGGAAGTGTGTCGGTGGTCGGCCCTAGGGTTGAAGTATGAGCACCTGGAGCGATCACCTCGCCGTATTCGACCTTGAGACCACCGGCATCGACGTAGAATCCTGCCGCATCGTGTCGGCCACCGTCGCAGTCCTCGACGCGAGCGGCACCGCCGTTGAGCGCATCGACTGGCTCGTCGATCCGGGCGTTGAGATTCCCGCCGGTGCCACCAACGTGCACGGCATCACGACCGAGCACGCCGTGCAACACGGTCGCGACGCCACCGAAGCCGTCGCCGAGATTGTTGCGGCACTTCGCGCGCACCTGGCCGACGGACTGCCCATCGTCGCCTACAACGCCCCGTACGACCTCACCCTGCTCAATCGTGAAGCCGTGCGCTATGGCATCGCCCCGCTCGTCTCCCCCAGCCCGGTGGTCGACCCCCTCGTCATTGACAAGGCCGTCGACAAGTACCGCAAGGGGAAGCGCACCCTCGAGGTGACGAGCGCGTTCTACGGTGTCAGCCTCGATGAAGCGCACGATGCCGGAGCGGATGCGATCGCCGCCGGCCGGGTCGCCCAGGCGATTCACCGCGCGCACCGCGTGGCCCTGCCGACCACCCTCGATGAGATGCACGCCCTGCAGGTCACTTGGTATCGCCAGCAGGCCGAAAGCTTTCAGGAATACATGCGCCGCGGCCGCGATCCCGAATTTTTGGCCGATACTGCCTGGCCCCAGCGCTAACTAGGACCAGCGCTAACTGGGACCAGCGCTAAGCAACCAACTCCAGATACGAAAAAGCGACCAGCCGAGGCTGGTCGCTTTTTCGTTGGAACTAAAAAACAGGTGCTATTTGCCGAAACCCTTGTAGCGCGAGTTGAACTTCTCCACGCGTCCGGCGGAGTCCATGATGCGCTGCTTGCCCGTGTAGAACGGGTGCGACTCGGAGGAGATTTCCACGTCGATGACCGGGTACGTGGTTCCGTCTTCCCACTCGATGGTCTTCTTGCTGGAGACCGTCGAACGAGTCAGGAAGGTCGCACCGGAGGCGAGGTCGCGAAAGACCACGGGAGCGTACTCGGGGTGGATGTCAGACTTCATGAGAATTTCCTTTTGCACTTCTGGTGAACAGACTTGTAACTGGTCACAGTGCTGTTCGAATGTTGGGCCCGCAGCCCCAGGAGGCGACAAGCTGGTTGGCCAAATGGCCAGCCACTAACTTTAGCAGAACACCGTGGCTTTGGAGCGCTGGGCGCGCGGCGAAAGCAACCGCCCTAGATCGCTCGTGCCGCGTAGCGTCCATCTGTCTCGGTGAGCTCAATCTTGAGACCGAAGGTCTCGCTGAGCGCCGTGGCGGTGAGCGCCTCAGCGATCGGGCCGGCGGCGACGATCTTGCCCTGCGACAACAGCAGTACGTGCGTGAATCCGAGGGGAATTTCTTCGACGTGATGGGTCACCATGATGATGGCCGGAGAGTTCGTCTCGCGGGCAAAACCACTCAGCAGCTGCAGCAGGGATTCCCGGGCACCGAGGTCCAGGCTCGCGGCGGGCTCATCGAGCAGCAGCATCTCCGGATCGGTCATGACCGAGCGGGCGATTTGCACCCGCTTCTGCTCGCCGTCACTGAGGGTGCCGAACTTGCGATCGGCGAGGTGATCGAGGTTCCATTCCTGCAGAACGCGCTGGGCACGGCGTTCATCGATGGTTTCATATTCTTCATTCCAGCGGCCGGTCACCGAGTACGCGGCCGTCATGACAACGTCGATGACCTTTTCGTTGCCGGGAACCTTGCGCGCCATGGCGGTCGAAGCGAAGCCGATACGGGGCCGCAGCTCGAAGACATCCGTTCCACCGAGGGTTTCATCGAGCACCTCGGCCTGCCCGGTCGACGGGTGCATGAAGGCGGCGGCGATCTGCAACAGGGTGGTCTTGCCGGCACCGTTGGGGCCGAGAATCACCCAGCGTTGGTCGTCGTCGACGCTCCAATTCACTGAGTCGAGGATGGCGGTGCCACCCCGGACGACGGAGACGTCGGTGAAATGCAAAACGTTGACCATACAGCCATGTTATCGGGCGCCGCGCTTGCCGACAGACCGTGCGAACATGCCTCGGCGCGTCGCAGTGGGACGCGCCGAGGCAGCAGATACGGCCAGCTCAGAGCAGGGCGGCGTAGATCTCCCGTGTGCGGGTGGCGATCTGAGCCCAGCCGAATACTTGCTCGGCACGGACCCGACCGGCGCGCCCCATCTCGGCCGCGCGAGCCGAATCGCTCACGACCTCGGTGAGGGTGCGGGCCAGGTCGGCGACGAACTGTTCGGGGTGCAGGGGCGTTCCGGTGCCGTCGGTGAGCTGCTCGATCGGCACGAGACGTCCGGTTTCGCCGTCAGCGACGACCTCGGGGATTCCACCGGTTGCGGTACCGACCACGGCGAGGCCGCAGGCCATGGCCTCAAGATTGACGATTCCGAGGGGCTCGTAAATAGACGGGCAGACGAACACCGTTCCCTGCGTCAGGACCGCGGCGAGCTCGTGCTGGGCCAGCAGCCGGTTGATCCAGACCACGCCGGAGCGTTCCTGCTGCAGGGATTCGACACCGGCCGTGACCTCGGCGAGAATTCCGGGCGTGTCCGGTGCGCCCGCGCACAGCACCAATTGCACCTCCGGCGGCAGCAACTGCGCCGCACGCAACAAATAGGGCAGCCCCTTCTGTCGGGTGATGCGCCCCACGAAGACGACGGAGGGGCGCTCGGGGTCTATTCCCAGGCCGCGCACAAAATCGTCATCCGTGGTCGGTTTCCACCGCTCAAGATCGATACCGTTGTAGACCGTGTGCACCCGGCTGGCGTCGAGTGCGGGGTAGCTGCGCAGGATATCGCGACGCATGCCGTCGCTGACGGCGATCACAGCATCCGCTGCTTCAAAGGCGGTTTTCTCGATCCAGCTCGACACCCGATAGCCGCCGCCGAGCTGCTCGGCCTTCCACGGTCGCAATGGCTCCAGGCTGTGCGCCGTGACCACGTGTGGGATGCCGTGCAGCATTTGGGCGAGGTGCCCGGCCGCATTCGCGTACCAGGTGTGAGAGTGCACCAGATCGGCGCCAGCGGCGTCCTGCGCCATCTGCAGGTCGACCCCGAGGGTGCCCAGGGTTGCATTGGCGTCGGCCAATTGCACAGGAATGTCGTAGGCGAACGTGTCGAGGTCGTCACGCGGCGCGCCGAAGCACCGAACGGACACCTCGATGTCCTGTCGGAGCGCTCGCACCAGTTCGGTCACGTGCACACCGGCTCCCCCATAGATTTCCGGGGGGTATTCCTTGGTCATCAGATCCACTCGCATGGAGCAAAGGTAGCAAAGGGCGACACGGCGCACAGCCATGTTGCTAGTCGGCTTGCCGGGGAGGCCCTACTCTGTACACATGAAGGCCAAGAAGATCTTTGGAATCGTGCTCGCGGGTGGTGAGGGAAAACGGCTGATGCCGTTGACCGAAGACCGGGCGAAGCCTGCCGTCCCCTTTGGCGGGCATTACCGCCTGGTGGATTTTGCCCTCTCCAATCTGATCAACTCGGGCGTGACCCAGATCGTCGTGCTGACGCAGTACAAGTCACACAGCCTGGACCGCCACGTGTCGCAGACCTGGCATGTCTCCGGTGGGTTATTCAACTCGTACATCGCCTCGGTGCCGGCGCAGCAGCGCCTCGGCAAGCGCTGGTTCAGCGGCTCCGCCGACGCCATTCTGCAGAGCCTCAACCTCATTCACGATGAAAAGCCCGACATTGTCGTCGTGGTCGGTGCCGACCACGTCTACCGCATGGACTTCAGCCAGATGATCGACGCCCACATCGCGTCGGGGCTGTCCGCCACCGTCGCGGCCATTCGCCAGCCGATCGGTCTCGCCGACCAGTTCGGCGTCATCGAAGTGGATGCCGCCACCCCGGATCGAATCAGCGACTTTCGCGAAAAGCCCAAAGATGCCGTCGGACTCGCCGATGCCCCGCACGAGGTATTCGCCTCGATGGGCAACTACGTCTTCAACACCGACGCCCTGATCGAGGCCGTGCTGCGTGACGGTGAGCGCACCGACTCCAGCCACGACATGGGCGGCGACATTATTCCCGATTTCGTCTCGCGTGGCGACGCCGGCGTCTATGACCTGAAGCGAAACGAAGTACCCGGGTCGACCGATCGCGACCGCTACTACTGGCGCGACGTGGGAACGATCGACTCGTTCTTTGAGGCGCACCAGGACCTCATTTCGGCCCTGCCGGTGTTCAACCTGTACAACCAGAAATGGCCGATTTTCAGCATGCAGTTGAATTCGCCGCCGGCCAAGTTCGTGCGCGACGGCCAAGGCGCCCTCGGCACCATGATCGACTCGATCGTGTCGCTGGGCTGTGTCATCTCCGGCGCGCACATCGAGCGCAGCGTGCTCGGCCCCTGGACGTCGATCGGCTCCGCCTGCGAGGTCGTGGACTCCATCATCTTCGACCGGGTGCAGATTCGACCCGGCGCCATCGTGCGGCGCGCCGTCCTCGACAAGGAAGTCATCGTCGAAGCTGGCGCCACCGTCGGTGTCGACCGGGATCGTGACCTGGCGCGGGGCTTCAGCGTGACCGAATCCGGCATCACCGTCGTCGGCAAGGGCGTGCTCGTTACTCCGTGATCCTTAGCTGCGCAGCACGTTTTCTCGTCGTTCTGGACGCCGACTCCACCCTCATTCAAGACGAGGTGATTGAGTTGCTCGCGGATGCCGCAGGCGTGCGCGAACGCGTCGCCGAAGTGACCGACCGTGCCATGCGCGGTGAGCTCGACTTTTTCGAGAGCCTGCGTGAGCGGGTGTTGACCCTGGCGGGGCTGCCCGAGAGCGTTTTTGTCGACGTGGGGCGACGCATCCGCCCGACCGACGGCGTACACGAGCTGATCGCGGGCATTCATGCCGGCGGTGGCGTGGTCGGGGTGGTGTCCGGCGGCTTTCATGAGCTGCTCGACCCGCTGGCCGCCGAGCTGGAGCTGGATCATTGGCGGGCTAATCGGCTTGAGGTACAGGCCGGCCACCTGACCGGTCGCGTTATCGGACCGATCATCGACGCCGAGGCCAAGGCTGTCGCCCTGCGCGAATGGGCCGCACAGGAGCAGATCGCGCTCGCGCAGACTATTGCGGTCGGGGACGGTGCCAACGACTTGCGCATGATGGACGCGGCCGGACTCGCCGTCGCGTTCAACGCGAAACCGCGGGTGAAACGTGAGGCAGACCTGGTGATCGACCTGTGCAACCTCAGCCAGGTGCTGCCGCTTCTCGGCCTGCGCGGCTGACCGGACAGCTGCAAAAGGACGGTCAATGCCCCATGCCGAGGCCGCCGTCGACGGGAATGACCGCACCGGAAATGTAGCCGGCATCATCGCCGGCCAGCCAGCTGACGACGCGCGCAACCTCGCTCGGCGTAGCGAACCGGCCGGCCGGAATATTGCGTTTGTAGTCGACCTGCTGCGCTTCGGGCAGGGCAGCGGTCATATCGGTTTCGATGAAGCCAGGGGCGACCACGTTCGCGGTGATTCCGCGGGCTCCGAGTTCGCGGGTGACCGAGCGGGCCAGGCCGATCAGGCCGCTCTTCGACGCCGAGTAATTCACCTGCCCGGCCGAGCCGTACAGGCCGACGACGCTGGAGATCAGCACGATGCGCCCGAATCGGGCCTTGAGCATCCCCTTGCTCGCGCGCTTGACCACGCGAAAGGCACCACTCAGGTTGGTGTCGATGACGGCGGTGAAATCATCCTCTGACATGCGCATGAGCAGGGTATCGCGGGTGATTCCGGCATTGGCCACGACAACCTCGACCGGGCCGTAGGTCGCTTCGATCTCGGTGAAGGCGGCGTCAATGGATGCGGCGTCTGTCACGTCGGCCCGCACTGTGAGGCTGCCGGACGGTCCATGACCGGAGCGGGACGTCACGGCAACCCGATGTCCCTGGGCCAGAAACTCCTCAGCGATGGCGAAGCCGATTCCCCGGTTGCCGCCGGTGACGAGCACTGTTCGAGTCGTTGTCATGATGTTCCTGTCCTGGTGCGCTGGGTATCGTAGATCGGGTTCAAGGAAACACCCGGCAAATTCAAGTTTAAGGCGTGCCACAAAGTCGCCGGGCAGACGTATTCTTGAAGAGGTGGAGTTTCCACCGTAGACGAACCCGATGGACCTATGAAGCAGCAGTCGATCACCTCCCTCCCCGCCTCCCCCGAGGTTGAACGCCGCAACCGAATGATCAAATACTCGATTGCTATGGGAGTGCGTGTCATCTGCATTGTGCTCATGCTTTTCGTACAAGGTTGGTGGCTCGTGGTCTGCGCGCTCGGCGCCATTCTGCTGCCGTACTTTGCCGTCGTGGTTGCGACCGTGAAAATTTCTCCTCCGGCAGCAGAAGTGCTCCGGCCCGGCGGCATCGAGCTCTACCGCGGCAACGACGAGGTCAAGTGAGTGCTGACGCGGTTGCTGGCGGCAGTCCGATGATAGGTCTGGGTCGACCTCTGGAATCTACGACTTGTTCGCGGGCGGACTGCCGCGCTGCAGGAAGGTGGCGGCTGGACTGGCGCAACCCGCGCATCCACTCTGCAGATCGGGTGAAAACCTGGCTGGCCTGCGACGAACACGTGGACTACCTGCGCGAATTCCTGGCCGCACGGGACTTTCCGCTGACGGTGAGCGCACTCGTGCCGTGCACGCCCGACTCCTCCGGAGCTCAGCGATGACGGGCTGGAAGTTCGCCTTCAGCCGCCGCTGGGCCGGGTATCTCGTGCTGACCATGCTGTTCGCCGCGGTCTGCGCCGGGCTGGGGTTCTGGCAGCTGGCCCGCCGCGATGAGGCACTGACCGAGCTGTTCAAGATCGATTCCAACTTCGACTCGAACCCGGTGCCCGTCGCCGAGGCTCTTAAAGACCTCGCCGCCTTCGACGAATCGCAAAAGTGGATGCCGGTGGAACTGACCGGAACCTACCTCACCGCTGACGAGATGCTCGCGCGCAACCGCCCGCTCAACGTAAACCCGGGCTTCGAAGTACTGACCCCGTTGCTGCTTACCGACGGCACGATCTTTATCGTCAACCGCGGCTGGCTGCCCACCGGGCAGGAACAGGATGCTCCTGACACCGTTCCGGCGGCGCCCTCCGGAACGGTCACCGTGGTGGCCCGGCTCAAGGCCAGCGAACCTGATCTGCCCGGCCGCACGGCCAGCGGCAACCAGGTCGCGACGATCAACCTCACTACCATCGCCGAACGACTCAATGCCCCGACCTATACCGGCGCGTACGGCCTGATGGACACCGAGAGCCCCGCGGCGACCGAGAAGCGCCCGGCCGCCGTGCTGAAACCGATCCGCGATGAGGGCCCACACCTGTCCTATGCGTTCCAGTGGTTCGTATTCGGGCTGCTCGCCTTCATCGGACTCGGCTGGGCCCTGCGCGAAGAATACCGCAGCGTCAATGCTGAGGACCCCGAGGAGCGCGAACGCGCCGAGGAACGCGCCCGCAAGCGCGCGGCGAAGCCACGCAATGATGCCGAGATTGAAGACGAGCTGCTGGACCGGCAACGGGGCTAGCCACCTCAACGCTCGAGCTGGCCCACTTCGCTGGTCGAGCCCGACGAGACGCCTCCTCAGGCGACGGCGCGGTGGTGCTGCCGAGCCTCGGTCGCGTCGTCGAGGAGACCGCGGTACACCCGAACCAGCGACGCTGCCGAACGGTTCCAATCCAGACCGAGGGCATGCTTGCGAGCAGCCAGCGACAGTTCGCGTGCCAGGGTCGGGTCGGACAGGATCTGCGCCATCGCGTCGGCCCAGACCCGCGGTTCGCGGGATTCCAGGACCAGTCCGGTGATCCCATCGACAACTGCTTCACGCAGGCCACCGGCCGCCGAAGCGACGACGGGCACACCGCTCGCGGCCGCTTCCAGTGCCACCAGACCGTACGTTTCCGAGTGGGAAGGCACGAGCACCAGGCGGGCACCGCTAAACAGTTCAGCCAGGTGCGCATGGGACTGCGGCCCAACAAAGCGGATGCCGGACAGACCGGCCCGTTCGGCGAGCTGTCGGAGCTCCTCAACGTATCCGGAGTAGTCGACTGAGGCATCACCGGCAATAACTAGGTCGGGACGCAGGCCCGCCGGCAGTGCAGCGATGGCCTGAATCGCCAGATCAAGGCCCTTCAGCGGCTGCAGACGCGCGGCGACGACGGCGTAACCGCGCTCGGCCGCGCTGCCGGCGGGCTGGCGTTTGGGTGAGAACAGGTTGCTGTCCACCCCTGGAAGCACGATGCTGGTTCGGCTCGCCGAGCCGCCGAGCCGCCCGGAAATCGTGGCGGCCTCCGCCGCACTGATCGCCACCAGCGCGTCGGACTCCTGCGCCAGCCGCGCTTCTCCGCGCATCCGTCCCGGTGATTCGGCGCGTTCTCCGGCCGAAAGCGGAGACGCATCATCCGCTGCAATGCTGTGGAAACTCTGAACGTGCGGGACGCCCCAGTTGCGGGCGACGGGAAGCGCTGCCATGCCGGAAAACCAGTGATGTGAGTGGATGATGTCGACCGGCTCGAGAGCGTTGAGCCGGTCGGAGAACTCATCGATATAGTTCTCGTGCGTGCCCTTGGACAGCGCTCGGGCGGGCCCGGCGGCTAGAAACCGCAGCGTGAGGCCCTCGGCCAGCTGTTGCGATTCGGGCTGATCCGCCGCTGACCGCCGAGTCAGAATCGTCACACGGTGTCCAAGGGCGGCCAGCTGCTCGGCCTGATGCCGCACGACGACGTTCATACCGCCGGCATCGCCGGAGCCAGGGTCCGTGCCCGGTGAGGTGTGCAGGCAGACCAACGCGATGCGCAGTGGCGATCTCATCGATATCACGCTCTAGTCCTTTTGCCTGGGTCACCGACAGGTGACCGGATCACGGAATTGGTTAAGACAGCTCGATCAGGTCGAGGTAGTCCTTGTTCCAGTGGTCCTCTGTGCCCTCGGGCATGATTAGGACGCGCTCGGGGTTGAGGGCCTGCACGGCGCCCTCATCGTGGCTGACCAGAACGACGGCGCCGGCGTAGTGGGCGAGGGCGTCGAGGATCTCTTCGCGGCTGGCCGGGTCGAGGTTGTTAGTGGGCTCATCGAGCAGCAGCACGTTGGCACCGGAGACCACGATCATGGCCAGGGCCAGACGGGTCTTCTCTCCACCGGAGAGTACGCCGGCCGGCTTGTTCGAGTCATCGCCGGTGAACAGGAACGAACCGAGCACGCGACGTGCTTCCATCTCGGTGATGCTCGGCGAGGAGGAGACCATGTTCTCGAGCACCGAACGCTTCACGTCGATGGTTTCGTGTTCCTGGGCGTAGTAACCGATGCGCAAACCGTGACCGGGTTCGATCGAACCGGTGTCCGATTCATCGACGCCGGCGAGCATGCGCAGCAGGGTTGTCTTTCCGGCACCGTTGAGGCCAAGGATGACGACCTTGGATCCGCGGTCGATCGCGAGGTCGACCGCGGTGAAGATTTCGAGGGAACCATAGCTCTTCGAGAGGTCCTTGGCCATGAGCGGTGTGCGACCACACGGTGCTGGCTCGGGGAAGCGCAGTTTGGCAACGCGTTCAACGGCACGCACGGCGTCGAGGCCGGAGAGCAGCTTCTCGGCCCGGGCAACCATTTGGTGGGCTGCAGCGGCCTTGCTGGCCTTGGCCCCGAACTTCGCGGCCTGCAGCTGCAGGGTCGAGGCCTTTTTCTCGGCGTTTGAGCGTTCCTTCTTGCGACGGTCGGCATCCGCTGTGCGCTGGAGGAGGTAGTTCTTCCAGTTCATGTTGTAGATGTCGATCATCATGCGGTTCGCATCGAGGTAGAAGACCCGGTTGACCGTTTCGCCGACGAGTTCGATGTCGTGGCTGATGATGATGCAGCCGCCCTTGTAGTTCTTGACGAACTCGCGCAGCCACGCCACCGAGTCGGCGTCGAGGTGGTTGGTGGGCTCGTCGAGGATCATCATCTCGGCGGCCGAGAACAGGATGCGAGCGAGTTCGATGCGACGACGCTGGCCACCGGAGAGGGTGCTCAAAGCCTGGTCGAGAATGTGGTCCGGCAGTTTCAGGTTGCTGGCAATGGATGCGGCTTCGGCTTCGGCAGCGTAGCCGCCAAGGCCGTTGAACTCATCGGTCAGACGCCCGTACTTCTTCATGGCGGCGGCGGCGATCTTGGGATCGGAATCGGCCATGGCCATGCTGGACTCCTGCATGCCTAGGGCAATAGTGCCGAGGCCGCGGGCGTCCAGAATGCGCGTACGCGCAAGCATGCTCGGGTCGCCCGCACGCGGGTCCTGCGGCAGGTAGCCGATCTCGCCGGAGTGGCTGATCGAACCCTTGGTTGGGTTTGTCTCCCCGGCAAGGGTCTTCGTCAGCGTCGTCTTGCCGGCACCGTTACGGCCGACGAGGCCGATCTTGTCGCCGCTCACGACGCGGAAGTTGACGCCCTCCATGAGCACGCGGGCTCCAACGCGGATTTCGAGATCTTGCACGTTGAGCACAGCAATAGTCCATTCGAAGTGTTTGTACGGGTGTGAAGTGTGGGTGGGCCAGAGCGGTCCAACTCACTAGTATATTTGCCCTCAGGCTGTGCTCGGCACACGGCGCCTACAGTAGGGACGCCAGAAGCGACTTTTCCAGCCAATTCAGGTACGCCTCCGTCGACCAACCGAGGGACAGCACGAGGGTACGAAACGTGTGCGGGTGGGCCAGCGCCCACATCGTCGCGGCCGCCTCGTGGTCGCTGATGCCACCGCGCAGTCCGCGCTTTTCCCGAAGCGCAGCCGCCACTTCGCCGAAACCGTGCAGCCGGGCAGCGTCCCGTTTCTGCTCGAACTCCCCCACGTCCGGATCGACAACGGCCGCTTCGCTGACAATGCGCAGAATGCCCGAGGTGCGCTCATTCACGAGCGCACTTGACCGGGCCAGAATGCGGATGACCTCGGTCGCCGTTCGCGCCTCAGCAATGCGTTCGCGTGTAGCCCCCGATAGCAACGCCGGTGCCCCCGGTTCCGCGGCCACTCGATCAAGAACCGCCGCGAGTAATTCCGCCTTCGACCCCACGGAGTTGTAGATGGTCTGCACCACCACGCCAGCCTCCGCCGCGATCGCCGCAACCGAGGTGCCCACGTATCCGCGCTCGAGCATGAGGCGCCCCGCAGCCATAACAATCTCCGCCCGCGTACTCGCCGCCTGCGCCGTACGCCGCCTCATGGCCCCGTTTTCCCCTATATCCATACAACTAGCATACCGATCTACTGAGTAGAAACCTTTTCTAAAGCAGATGTCGTGGTGTGACGCGCCGGGACGGGTCACCTGCTATTGCTCGGACATTGAGGTTTCGGCGCGACCCGAACCAGTCAGACCGAAGGCCCCGCCTGCGGTGCAGGCGGGGCCTTCAAGATAGAACTATAGCTACATAGCGAAGCCGAGGGCTCGCATCATGTCGCGACCATCGTCGGTGATCTTCTCCGGACCCCACGGCGGCATCCAGACCCAGTTGATGCGGAACTGGTCGACGACGCCATCGAGCGCCTCCGCCGTCTGCTCCTCGATCACGTCGGTCAGCGGGCAGCCGGCCGAGGTGAGCGTCATGTGCACGATGAGCGCGTCATTCTCGTCGTCCCAGCCGAGGTCATAGATGAGTCCAAGGTCGACGACATTGATGCCGAGCTCCGGGTCCATGACGTCCTTGAGAGCTTCTTCGATTTCGTCGAAGCGGGCCGGACTGAGTGTTGAGACCATACGACTAGCCTACGTTCGACGGGACAAGAAAGCGATCGTAACCTTCGTCCTCGAGGCGGTCGGCGAGCTCGGGGCCGCCCTGTTCGGCGATGCGTCCGTTGACGAAGACGTGCACGAAATCGGGGTGGATGTAGCGCAGGATGCGCGTGTAGTGCGTGATGAGCAGCAGTCCAAGGCCGGTGTTGGCCTTAGCACGGTTGACTCCCTCGGAGACGATCTTGAGCGCGTCAACGTCGAGGCCGGAGTCGGTCTCGTCGAGTACGGCGAACTTGGGCTTGAGAAGTTCAAGCTGCAGGATCTCGTTGCGCTTCTTCTCGCCACCGGAGAAGCCCTCGTTGACGTTGCGCTCGGCGAAAGCCTTGTCCATGCGCAGGTTGGCCATCGACTCGCGCACATCCTTGATCCAGGTGCGGATCGGCGGGGCTTCGCCCTCGATGGCCGTTTTGGCCGTGCGCAGGAAGTTCGTGACGGTGACTCCGGGAATCTCGACCGGGTACTGCATAGCGAGGAACAAGCCGGCGCGGGCACGGGCATCCACTGTCATCTTGAGCACGCCAGCGCCGTCGAGGAGGATGGAACCGCTCTCGACGTGATACTTGGGGTGGCCGGCGATCGTGTAGGCGAGGGTGGACTTGCCGGAGCCGTTCGGGCCCATGATGGCGTGGATTTCGCCCTCGTTGATGGTGAGGTTGACGCCGCGCAGAATCTGCTTGGTGCCCTGGTCGGTCTCGACGCTGACGTGCAGGTCGATAATTTCAAGAACAGACATAAATGTCTTATCCCTTTCTAAAAATGGCTGGTGAGGCGGTTGCTTTAAGGAGTGACTAGACCGCGACGGTGACGGAAGGATCGACGAAGACAAAGCCGTCGATGAGTTCAACGTTGTAGACCGGGACCGGGTCGTAGGCCGGCAGCGAGAGCGGCTTGCCGGTCGTGAGGGAGAACATCGAACCGTGAGCCCAGCACTCGAGAGTCTGGCCTTCCACGAATCCCTCCGACAGGGAGATATCGCCGTGCGTGCAGGTATCACCGATGGCGAACACATCGCCGGCGGCGTCACGCACAAGGGCGATGGCGACCCCGTCGATTTCAACCTTGACGGCCTGGTTTACTTCGAGCTCATCGAGAGCGCAAATCTTCGTCGCGGCCATGCTTAGTCCGTTCCAATAAGTTCGGCTTCGATTGCGAGCTGCAACCGAGCTTCGAGTTCCGGGGAACCGATCTGCTGTACGACCTCGGTGAGGAATCCGCGTACGACGAGCCGACGCGCTTCGTCCTCGGTGATGCCGCGAGACTGCAGGTAGAACAGCTGCTCATCGTCGAAACGACCGGTGGCACTGGCGTGACCGGCTCCCACGATGTCGCCGGTTTCGATCTCCAGGTTCGGGATGGAATCGGCGCGAGTGCCCTCGCTGAGCACGAGGTTGCGGTTCTGCTCATAGCTGTCGGTACCAGCGGCCTTGTTGCCGATCAGCACGTCGCCGATCCAGACCGTGCGGGCGTCCTGGCCCTGCAGTGCGCCCTTGTAGTTGACGCGGCTGCGGCTCTTCGGAGCGTCGTGGAAGACGTACACCTGCTGTTCCAGGTGCTGACCGGCATCGGCGAAGTAGAGACCGAGTAGCAGCGTGTCGGAGCCGGGTCCGGCCAGACGCACAGACGGGTTCACCCGCACGATGCTGCCACCGAGCGAAACAACGACGTGCTTGAGGCGCGCATCGCGACCAATGGATGCAAAATGGTTGGCCAGGTGCACCGCCGAGTCGTCCCATTCCTGCAGCGAGACGACCGTGAGGTTGGCGGACTCGCCGAGGATGATCTCGACGTTTTCGCTCAGCCGGGCGTCGCCCGTGTTCGCCAGGATGACCGTGGCCTGGCTGAACGGCTTGGCCTCGATGATGGTGTGCGCGCCGCGGGCGGAGTTCCCGAGGGCCGATCGCGTGACCGTGATCTCCTTGGCCTCTTCGCCGCTCACCGTGATGGCGAGGGCGTCCTCGAAAACACCCCAGGCGTTCGCGGCGGCGCGTTCTTCCGGCAGACCGGCGGTGCCGATGCGGGCATCCGTTCTGGGGACCCACTCGACGGAGACGTCCTCCGACGGGGTGGACGTTATCTCGTAGCGCGAGCCGTCGAGGGTACCGGCGGTGAGATCGGTGAACTTCGCGACGGGCGAGAGCTTCCAGACGGCTTCGCGGCCGGTGACGGTCTCGAAGTCGGCGACGTTGACACTCTTGAAACGATCCGATCGGGTTTGTACCGGCACGTAGCCGAAACGTCCATCGGAGTGTTTCTTGATTCCGTGCTGACCGGCCGGCAGAACCGACTCGGGCGCGGGTGTGGATGATTCGGGCACAGTTGTTGACGCGCTCTTCGAAAGCGCTGAAGCGGCGGACATTTAGCCGACGGATCCTTCCATGCCCATTTCAATGAGCTTGTTGAGTTCGAGGGCGTACTCCATCGGGAGCTCCCGGGCGATCGGTTCGATGAATCCACGAACGATCATGGCCATGGCTTCGTCTTCGGGCATGCCGCGGCTCATCAGGTAGAAGAGCTGCTCGGCGCTGACCCGGGAAACGGTGGCCTCGTGACCGAGCTGCACGTCGTCGACGCGAATGTCGATGGATGGGTAGGTGTCGGAGCGCGACGAGGTATCGACGAGGAGTGCATCGCAGCGCACGGTGTTGGCGGAGTGGTGCGCGGAGGCATCCATTCGAACCTCACCGCGGTATCCGCTGCGCCCACCACCGCGAGCGATGGACTTGGAAACGATCGACGACTGCGTGTACGGAGCCATGTGGATCATCTTGGCGCCGGCATCCTGGTGCTGGCCGGGGCCAGCGAAGGCCACCGAAAGCGTCTCGCCCTTGGCGTGCTCGCCCATCAGATAGATGGACGGGTACTTCATGGTGACCTTGGAACCGATGTTGCCGTCGATCCACTCCATCGTCGCGCCTTCGCCGGCTGTGGCCCGCTTGGTGACGAGGTTGTAGACGTTGTTCGACCAGTTCTGGATGGTCGTGTACCGAACGCGGGCGTTCTTCTTCACGACGATCTCGACCACGGCGGAGTGCAGCGAATCGGACTTGTAGATCGGGGCCGTGCAGCCCTCGATGTAGTGAACGTAGCTGCCCTCGTCGGCGATGATCAGCGTGCGCTCGAACTGGCCCATGTTCTCGGTATTGATGCGGAAGTACGCTTGGAGGGGAATTTCAACGTGCACGCCCGGGGGGACGTAGACGAAGGATCCGCCGGACCAGACGGCCGTGTTGAGCGCGGCGAACTTGTTGTCGCCGGAGGGAATGATGGTGCCGAAGTACTCCTCGAAGAACTCTGGGTGTTCCTTGAGCGCCGTGTCGGTGTCCATGAAGATGACGCCCTGAGCTTCGAGCTCTTCGTTGATCTGGTGGTAGACGACTTCGGACTCGTACTGGGCGGCGACACCGGAGACGAGGCGCTGACGCTCGGCCTCGGGGATACCGAGCTTCTCGTAGGTGTTCTTAATGTCGTCGGGCAGGTCTTCCCAGGTCTGGGCCTGCTTCTCCGTGGACCGCACGAAGTACTTGATATTGTCGAAGTCGATCTCGGAGAGGTCGGCGCCCCAGGTGGGCATGGGCTTGCGTTCGAACAGCTGAAGTGCCTTCAGTCGTCGCTGCAGCATCCACTCCGGCTCGGATTTCAGGTTCGAGATGTCAGTGACAACCTCGGGAGAAATACCACGACGAGCGGATGCTCCGGCCTTGTCTGAGTCGGCCCACCCGAATTCGTAGGTGCCGATCCCCTCAAGGTCGGGACGGTCTAGCAGGACATCCGACATATTAACCTCTTCTCTACCCATCACAACCCGGATATTAGTCCGGTCATTCCCACGGTGCCTCCAACGGAGACGGGGGAACGGGTTGTCTGGACAGCTACGTTGCGTACCTAGAATATTCATGGAGCATCGCGATGAATCCGAGCCCTGCGGCCCGGATTGAATCCCTAGATCGGATGACCGCGGGAAGGATCTCCATGGATGTTGCAATGCTACAGGTTGATCAGCGGGATTCGCGTGCTTGCCGGTCGATTCACATTTGGACACGGCACGATTAGAACGCACGGATGATAAGCACGACAGAGAGAGCAGAACCGGTGAATCGGAAAAATCAGGGCTTGTCCAGTGCGATCGGCGCAGTATACCGGGTCGTCAGCCAGAAAATTCACGACTGGTTACCGAGCGCTGTCGACCGACGAATCCGGGTCGTCGCCTGGCTGTCACTCGTGACGGAGATCCTGATCGTCGGCACCGGAGGCGCCGTACGCCTCACCGGTTCCGGACTGGGCTGCCCGACCTGGCCGACCTGTGTTGCCGGATCGCTCGTGCCGACGCCGGAGATGGGCCTGCACGGCGTTATTGAGTTCGGCAATCGCCTGATGACCGGACTGATCGGCATTATTGCGATAGCAGCCGTCGTGCTGCTGTGGCGACTGCGCACCGACCGCAAGGATCTGTTCAAGCTCGCCGTCATTCTTGGCGTTGGCGTTCTCGCGCAGGCCCTCGTCGGCGGCGTCACCGTGCTGACCGGTCTCAACCCGTTCATCGTCGGATTTCATTTCATGGCCTCGCTGATCATGGTGTGCATCGCCACCGTGCTGGTGCACCGGGTTTACCTCCCGTCGGGACCGCGCGCCCTCGTCGTACCGGTCGGCTTCGCCGGGCTTGCCCACGCCACGAGTTTCGTGGTGGCACTGACCGTGGTGATGGGAGTCGTGACCACCGCCTCCGGACCGCATTCGGGTGACGCCGAGGCTGGTCGTACCGGTTTCAACGCTGAATTGCTCGAGCACCTGCATGCCTGGCCGGGCTACGCGACGCTGGTCCTGACGATCGTGCTGCTCGCGGCATCCGTTCGAGGCAAGCTGCCCGTGCGTAAATTCGTCGTCACGTTACTCGTGGTCGAGCTTGTCCAGATTGCGGTCGGCCTGCTGCAGGCAAACCTGGGCCTGCCGCCGGTGCTCGTCGGGCTGCACATGGTGCTCGCCTGCGTGCTCGCCGCGGCGATGACCGCCGTCGTGCTGAACCTCAAGGCTCCGACCACCCTCACGGACCGGGTACCCGAAACGACGCACGAGCGCGCTCGCAGCTAACTGAACACGATCGAGAGTCGCGAGACGACACCTTCGCCCCACGGACACGCCTGGTACGGGAGAGACGACACATCCGGCCCCGTGAGCTGCTTTGAATGGGCCGAATACGTCATCACACGCGCATGAAGGAGCCGATGATGGCACCTCAGGGCGCAGCGCAAGTACCCCGATCGGAAATTGCCGCGCGGCACTCCCCCGGCGGTGGCCTCCGGTGTATTCTCCAGACATGCACCTCGCGCCGGGAGCCAAGTCGAAGCCGCCAGACGACGCGGCGCGCCTTGCCCTGTTCGGACCGCCGGTGTTCGGCTTCGTGCCGCAACGGCGTATTCAGGAACGCGGCTGGAGTTGGTACGGCAATCACGGTCGCACACTCGAAGCGCAGGCCCATTACTGGCTCGCCGATCCCACGGGCAATTTCTGGTTCGAGGATTCGCCGGCCGGCCCGATCGGCATCGCCGAATTGCGCGGATTCGTATTCACCGACGTGCCGGGTTCAACAAATCGGGGCGGAGACCCCATTCGTGATGCACTCAACCAACACTTGCAATATATCGTGATGAACTATGCCAAGAATCCCTACGAGTTCGGGTCTGAACTCTGGGCCGGACGGCACACACAGCAGCAGGCGGAGATCGAGCTAGCGCTGGCGCACCGATCGAACCTGATCGTCGACGACACGGCCCTGCCGGCCATCACCGTGACGGCGTCCGATTTCACAGGTACCGCGATGGCCGTGGCCGGACGCGTGGTGACCGTCGTGATTCACTCGGCCGATGTCGGCAAGATCGACGCCCGCCTCACCCGCCGGGTCTAGCGCGGGCTGTGGCTGGTCCCGATTAGAACGGCAGCAGCGGGTCGATTCCGACGGCCACGAACAGCAGGGTCAGGTAAGCGATCGAGCCATGGAAGACGCGCATCGGCGATACATGCTCGTGCCGGATGGCCAGGCTGTACAGGCGGTGCGTCTCGTAGATGAACCAGCCGCCGGTGACGAGCGCGACGAAGGTGTACAGCAGCCCCATGTCAGCGATCGGGACCAGCAGCAGCGAGCAGGCGACGGTGGCCCAGGCGTAGAGGATGACCTGCAGTCCCACCTGGGCACGGCCGCGCACTACGGCGAGCATCGGCACGCCGGCGGCCTGGTAGTCGGCGCGATACTTCATCGACAGAGGCCAGTAGTGCGGCGGCGTCCAGAGAAAGATGATCATGAACAGAATGACCGGCGGCCACGACAGGTCGCCAGTCACGGCGGCCCAACCGATCAGCACGGGCATGCACCCGGCCACACCGCCCCAGACGATGTTCTGCGGGGTGCGACGCTTGAGAATGATCGTGTAAAAGACGACGTAGAGCAAAATGGCACCGAACGACAGTGCGGCGGCGAGCCAGTTGGTCAGCAGTCCCAGCCAGAGAATGGATGCCGCGCCTAACGCCCACGCAAAGATCAAGGCTTCCCGGTCACTCAGTTCACCGGTGACAAGCGGACGGTTCTTCGTGCGCTTCATCAGGCGGTCGATATCGCGATCGAGGTAGCAGTTGAACGCTCCAGCGGAACCAGCGCTGAGGGCCCCTCCCACGAGAGTCGCCAGGATCAGCCAGAGGCTGGGGATGCCCCGTTCGGCGAGCAGCATCGTGGGTGCGGTTACTACCAGGAGCAATTCGACGACTCGCGGTTTAGTCAGGGAGATATAAGCCTTGAGGGTGCGCTTCACTGTGCGCGGTCCGCTTAGGACCGGGGTCTTCAGGGCGACGTTCATTGTTCCTCTAACGCTAGGCAGGTCTTTTTAGTGTAGGTCACCCACTGCCCCTTCCCGACAATGGACATGTCACGTCATATAGAGCGTCCCGCCGCAAACTTCCCTATACTTATAGTGCTCCCCACAGTGAATCAGTAGTTCGGCGAGCCCCCGGGTGGGAGATGGCGGCAACAGCAGGCCAACTCGCTGGGGGTGACATTTCACCTGCATTCTCGCGTCGGGATGGCGCGGCCCCGCAGTGTGAGACGGTTGCCGACACTTGCACATCTATCAAAGGATGGGTTGAGCTCAACCCGCCTTCGCTTCAATGAAGGGTTACGTGACGTGGCAGCTTTCCAATGGGATTCCATTGACGATCAGGCGGTTAACACCGCACGCATTCTCGCGGCTGACGCCGTTGAAAAGGTTGGGAACGGGCACCCGGGTACAGCAATGAGCCTCGCTCCCGCCGCGTATCTTTTGTTTCAGAAGATCATGCGCCGGGACCCGGCCGACAACGACTGGCTCGGTCGCGACCGTTTCATTCTCTCGGTCGGCCACAGCTCGCTGACCCAGTACGTGCAGTTGTACCTCGGCGGCTACGGCCTCGAGCTTGAAGACCTCAAGGCCCTCCGTACCTGGGGATCCAAGACCCCCGGCCACCCGGAGTATGGGCACACCGCCGGCGTCGAGATCACCACCGGCCCGCTCGGCCAGGGACTGGCCTCCGCCGTCGGCTTCGCCTACGCCTCACGCTTCGAGCGTGGCCTGTTTGATCCGGATGCCGCCACCGGCGCCAGCCCGTTCGACCACTTCGTCTACGTCATCGCCGGCGACGGCGACCTGCAGGAAGGCATCACGAGCGAGGCATCCTCTCTCGCCGGCCACCAGCAGCTCGGCAACCTGATCGCGATCTACGACAGCAACCAGATCTCCATCGAAGACGACACCAATATCGCCTTCACCGAAGACGTCGCCGCTCGCTACGCCGCCTATGACTGGCACGTGCAGACGGTGAATTGGAAGAAGACGGGCTCCTACGTCGAAGACGTCGCCGAGCTGAATGCGGCCATCGAGGCTGCCCAGAACGAAACCGGCAAGCCCAGCCTGATCATCCTCAAGACGATCATCGGCTGGCCGAGCCCGAAGAAGCAAAACACCGGCAAGATCCACGGTTCCGCGCTCGGCGCCGAAGAGCTCGCCGGAGTCAAGACGGTTTTGGGCTTCGACCCGGAGAAGACCTTCGACGTGGCCCCCGAGGTCATCGCCCACACCCGCCTGGCCCTCGATCGCGGCGTCACCGCGCACGCCGAGTGGACCGTGCAGTTCGATGCCTGGGCGACGGCCAACCCGGAGCGCAAAATTCTGCTCGACCGGGTCCTCTCCGGCGATCTGCCTGACGGCGTCGACGAGGCCCTCCCGGTCTTCCCCGGCGGCACCGCGGTATCGACCCGCGCGGCGTCCGGCAAGGTTCTCACCGCCCTCGGCGGCGTCATCCCCGAACTGTGGGGCGGTTCGGCCGATCTTGCCGAATCCAACAACACCACTATCGGCGGCGCTGCCTCGTTTATTCCGAGCGAGCACTCCACCGGTGAATGGTCGGGCAACGAGTACGGACGGGTGCTGCACTTCGGCATTCGCGAGCACGCCATGGCCGCCATTCTCAACGGCATCGTGCTGCACGGCAACACCCGCCCGTTCGGCGGCACCTTCCTCATCTTCAGCGACTACATGCGCCCCGCGGTGCGTCTGGCCGCACTGATGAAGGCTCCGTCGATCTTCGTCTGGACCCACGACTCCGTCGCCCTCGGCGAAGACGGCCCGACCCACCAGCCGGTCGAACAGCTCGCCACCCTGCGCGCCATTCCCGGACTCGACGTGGTTCGCCCCGGCGACGCCAACGAAACCACCTGGGCCTGGAAGACCATTCTGGAACGCCGTAATGGTCCGGCCGGCATCGCGCTGACCCGCCAGAACATTCCGGTCTACGAGCGCGGTGAGGGCGCAGCATCTGACGAGGTCTTCGCCTCGGCCAAGAACGTCGCCCGCGGCGCCTACGTCCTGGCCGAAGCGGCCGGCGGAACCCCGGACGTCATTCTGATCGGCACCGGCTCCGAGGTGCAGCTCGCCGTGGACGCCCGCGCCCAGCTCGCCGCCGAGGGCATCAACGCCCGCGTGGTCAGCGCCCCCTGCCTCGAATGGTTCGAAGAGCAGAGCAGCGACTACCGCGAATCGGTGTTGCCCGCAGCCGTCACCGCACGGGTGTCCGTCGAGGCCGGCCTCGCGCTGACCTGGCGTGGCTACGTCGGCGATGCCGGCCGCAGCATCTCAATCGAGCACTTCGGGGCATCCGCTGATTACCAGACGCTGTTCCGCGAATTCGGAATCACCACTGAAGCAGTCGTCGCCGCCGCCAAGGAATCAATTAACGCAGCGTGACGTTGTCCCGTATGTATCGATCAGTACTGCGGGCCAATATCAGTTGGACCATGCCTCTCCACTGAACCGCTACAGTATCGCTGCCTGACGGCAGCATTTATAGGAGATTTTAGAAATGACTACCCCCTCCCCCCTCGCCCAGCTGTCCGCAGCCGGCGTCAGCATCTGGCTCGACGACCTGTCCCGTGAACGCATCAACTCCGGCGGTCTGCAGGACCTGATCAAAAACAGCAACGTCGTTGGCGTCACCACCAACCCGACCATCTTCGCCGGAGCCCTCGCCAAGGGCGAGGCCTACACCGACCAGGTAGCGACCCTGGCCGCCGCCGGCACGAACGTCACCGACGCCGTCTTCGCCATCACCACGGACGACGTTGCCGCCGCCTGCGACATCTTCCGCCCGGTCTACGACGCGACCCAGGGGCAGGACGGCCGCGTCTCGATCGAGGTCGAGCCGAGCCTCGCCCGCGACGCAGCCGGCACGGTCGCCGAGGCCCAGCAGCTCTGGAAGAAGGTCAACCGCCCCAACGCGATGATCAAGATTCCCGCGACGGTCGAAGGGCTCGAAGCCATCACGGCGACCATCGCCCTGGGTATCAGCGTCAACGTCACCCTGATCTTCAGCCTCGAGCGTCACCGCCAGGTCATCAACGCCTACCTGGCTGGGCTCGAGCAGGCCAAGGCTGCCGGCATCGACCTCTCAACCATTCACTCGGTTGCGTCGTTCTTCGTGTCGCGCGTCGACTCCGAGATCAACACCCGCCTCGAAGCCATCGGAACCCCCGAAGCCCTCGCTCTGAAGAGCAAGGCCGGCGTCGCCAACGCGCAGCTTGCTTACCAGGTCTACGAACAGGCCTTCAGCAGTGAGCGTGCCCTCGGCCTGATCAAGGCCGGCGCCACCAAGCAGCGCCCGCTCTGGGCCTCGACCGGCGTCAAGGATGCCAGCCTGCCCGACACCCTGTATGTGACCGAACTGGTTGCCCCGGAGGTCGTCAACACGATGCCCGAGAAGACCATGATGGCTGCAGCGGACCACGGCGTTATCCCGGCCGACTCGGTCACCGGCTCCTACGCCGCTGCCAATGCTGTGCTCGACGCACTGGGAGCGCAGGGCGTCTCGTACGATGACGTCACCCGACTGCTCGAAGAAGAAGGCCTCTCGAAGTTCGAGGTGTCCTGGAACGAACTGCTCGACACCGTGCAGACGGCCCTCACCGCAGCGTCGACAACCGCGGCAGTCTAATGAGCTTTCGCATCTCGGTGAGTGGCTTGGCTGCCGATGCTGTACGCGCCACCGTACCGACGCTGGTGACGGATCTCGTCGCCTCCGGCGTCACCGGCCTCAACCCGGCACTGTGGGGGCCGGAGGCGGAAGCCGAGGCCGCACTGCGCCTCGGCTGGACCGAATCCGTCGTGGTGTCCAGGCCGCTCGTGGCCGAGATTCTGGAGTTGCGGGCCACCCTGCAGGCGCGCGGCGTCACCCAGGTCGCCCTCGCCGGCATGGGCGGATCGTCGCTTGCCCCCGAGGTCATCACTCGCACGGCTGGCGTGAACCTCACCGTTCTCGACGCGACCGACCCCGGGCAGGTGCTCGCTGCACTGAACGACAACCTCGTGGGCACCGCTCTCGTGGTGTCGTCGAAGAGCGGCTCGACCGTCGAAACCGACAGCCAGCGCCGCGTGTTTGAGCGTGCGTTTCGTGCCATTGGAATCGATCCAGCCGAACGTATCGTCGTGGTGACCGATCCAGGATCGCCACTCGAGGCATCCGCTCTCGCGGACGGTTATCGCGTCTTCAACGCCGATCCCAACGTGGGCGGTCGCTACTCCGCACTGACCGCGTTCGGCCTCGTACCCTCGGGCCTGGCGGGCGTTGACATCGGTGCGCTTCTCGACGAAGCAGAGTCCATCTCCCTGGCTTTGGCCGTTGACTCCCCAGAGAACCCGGGGCTCGTGCTCGGAGCGGCGATCGCCGCGACCAGCCCGCGCCGCGACAAGCTCGCCATCGTCTCGGACGGCACCCACATTGTGGGCTTCGCCGACTGGGTCGAACAGCTCATCGCCGAATCGACCGGCAAGCTCGGCACCGGCATCCTGCCGGTCGTGCTCGAACTCCATGCCCCGGAACTGACCGAAACGCTTCCCGATGTGCAACTCGTGCGGGTCGTCGCTGACGCCGGTACCGAGTTGTTCAGCGAAACCGGCGACGAGATCCGCGTCAGCGGAACCCTCGGTGCACAGTTTCTGGTCTGGGAATACGCGACAGTTGTCGCCGGGCGCCTGCTCGGTATCAACCCGTTCGACCAGCCAGACGTTGAATCCGCGAAGATCGCGACCCGCGGTCTGCTGGACGCCCGCCCCGCACCGGAACCCGCCGCGTTCATCGCTGACGGTATCGAAGTGCGCGGCACGCCACACGTCATCGGTGCCGCGAGCGACCTCGCCTCGGCCGTTGATGCACTGCTCGAGGAGCTCGGCCCCGACGGCTATGTGGCCGTGCAGGCCTACGTCGACCGGCTGGCATTGCCCGAGCTGGCCGAGGTTCGCAATAAGCTCGCCGCTCTCTCCAAGCGCCCAGTGACCTTCGGCTGGGGACCGCGTTTTCTGCACTCCACCGGTCAGTTCCACAAGGGTGGAACGGCAACCGCCGTCTTCCTGCAGATTCTGACCACACCGGCGGAGGACCTCGACATTCCAGAGCGTCCCTTCACCTTTGGTGAGCTCATTCAGGCACAGGCCAGCGGCGACGCGAGCGTACTCGCTGAGCACGGTCGGCCCGTGTTGACACTAACGCTGACCGACCCCAAGCAGAACATCAGCACGCTTTTCGACGCCTTAAGCTAACCAATCGGGGTTCCTCTCGGCCAGCAGCCGCGAGGACCCCCCCCCCCCCCNTCCTCTCGGCCAGCAGCCGCGAGGCCCCCCCCCCCCCCGCTTGCGCATCACCCGATTTTTTTTCGTGTCCTCAATTTTCTGCACTGTCCCGTTAAAGGAGCTGCATGTCCCCGGTGGAAATTACCCCGGAGTTTAATCCGCTCAGGTCGCCGTCCGACTATCGTCTGAATCGAATCGCCGGGCCGTCCAGCCTCGTGATCTTCGGCGTCACCGGTGACCTCGCGCGCAAGAAACTCATGCCCGCGGTCTATGACCTCGCCAACCGGGGGCTGCTGCCGCCCGGCTTTGCCCTGGTGGGCTTCGCCCGCCGCGACTGGGACAACGAGGACTTCATGCAGGTTGTGCATGACGCCGTCAAGGAACACGCTCGCACCGACTTTCACGAAGATGTCTGGGCGCAGCTGGCCGAAGGCATCCGTTTCGTTTCGGGCACCTTTGACGATGACGAGGCGTTCGCTCGATTGACGCAAACCATTGACGAGCTCGACCGAGAACGCGGAACGATGGGCAACCATGCGTTCTACCTCGCCATTCCGCCAAAGGCGTTCCCCCTCGTCACCGAGCAGTTGCGCCGTTCCGGCCTGGCCGAGCAGAAGAACGGCCAGTGGCGACGTGTCGTCATCGAGAAACCGTTCGGGAGCGACCTGAAAACGGCCCGTGAGCTCAATGATGTCGTCGAGTCGGTCTTTCCACCCGACTCCGTCTTTCGCATCGACCACTACCTCGGCAAGGAGACGGTGCAGAATATTCTGGCGCTGCGATTCGCCAACGAGATGTTCGAACCGCTGTGGAACGCCAACCACGTCGAGCACGTGCAGATCACCATGGCCGAAGACATCGGTGTCGGGGGTCGTGCCGGATACTACGACGGTATCGGCGCGGCTCGCGACGTGATTCAGAACCACCTACTGCAGCTGCTCGCGCTCACCGCCATGGAAGAGCCAATCTCCTTCGACGCCGCCGACCTGCGCGCGGAGAAAGAAAAGGTTCTCGCCTCGGTGCGGCTCCCCGCCGACCTCGGCCTCGGTACCGCCCGCGGGCAGTACGCCGGCGGCTGGCAGGGCGGCGAAAAGGTCGTCGGTTTTCTCGAAGAAGACGGGATGAACCCGGACTCGGTCACCGAAACCTATGCTGCCATGCGTTTGACGATCGACACCCGACGTTGGGCTGGCGTTCCGTTCTATCTGCGTGCAGGCAAGCGCCTCGGACGTCGCGTCACCGAAATTGCCGTGGTCTTCAAGCGGGCCCCCCAATACCTGTTCGCGCCCGGCCAGACGGCCGAACTCGGACACAATGCCCTCGTGATTCGGGTGCAGCCGGACGAAGGGGTCACTATTCGGTTCGGCTCGAAGGTTCCGGGAGTGGTCATGCAGGTTCGCGACGTGACCATGGACTTCGGCTACGGGCACGCTTTCACCGAAGCCAGCCCTGAGGCCTACGAGCGACTCATCCTTGACGTCCTCCTCGGCGACCCGCCGTTGTTCCCCCGCCATGAAGAGGTCGAGCTGTCCTGGAAAATTCTGGACCCGGTGGAAGAATACTGGGCCACCCAGGGCCAGCCGGAACAATACCGCCCCGGTACCTGGGGCCCCACATCCGCTGACGACCTATTGGCCCGCGACGGCCGCACCTGGAGGCGACCATGATCGTCGATCTGCCCAACACGACCACCGCGAAGATCTCCAAGGCGCTCGTGCGCATCCGCGAGGAGGGTGGTGCGGTCGCCCTCGGCCGAGTGCTGACGCTGATCATCGCCTCCACCCTCGGACACGAAGAGGAAGCCATTGAAGCCGCCAACGATGCCTCGCGGGAACACCCCATGCGAGTCATCGTCGTGTCGACCCAGGACAACGATGAAACGGATGCGACTGCTCGCGTCGATGCGGAAATTCGCGTCGGCGGGGATGCCGGCGCGAGCGAGGTCATCGTTCTGCGCGTCTACGGTGATGCCGCGAACGATCCGGAAAGCCTGGTCACCGGCCTGCTCTTGTCGGATGCTCCCGTCGTCGCCTGGTGGCCGGGCACCGCGCCGGCCGTTCCCGGCGACTCGCCGCTCGGCCGCATCGCCTATCGCCGGATCACGGATTCCTCTGCCCAGCCGGACCCGCAAGCGGCACTGCACCAGCTGTGCGGCACTTATCGTCCCGGCGACACCGACTTCGCCTGGACCCGACTGACGCTCTGGCGGGCCCAGTTGGCGGCCGTTCTGGACCAGCCACCCTATGAGCCGATCATCGGCATCCAGGTGACCGGTGCCGCAGCCTCGCCCTCGACCACGCTGCTCGCTGCCTGGTTGCAGATGCAGCTGCAGGTGCCCGTGGACTGCGTCCTGACGACGGGCCCCCTGGCCAATGGTGTGCACGGTGTACATCTGACGCGCGCGTCCGGGACCATTTCCCTCGAACGCGAGATTCCCGATATTGCCACCCTCACCCAGCCGGGCCAGCCGATGCAGGACCTGACGCTCAAGCGCCGCAGCCTGCGCGATTGCCTGGCCGATGAGCTGCGCCGACTCGATCCCGATGAGCTGTATGGTGAGGTGATCACGCGCGGCCTGCCGCAACTCGATGACGTGGTGGCACAAAGAACCGGAGCGTGACCGTGACCAATGAACGACGCGTGCTGCTGCACCAGAACAAGCAAGCGCTGGCCGGGTCGGTCGCTGCACGCTTTCTGACCAACATGGTTGACGTTCTACACGAACAGGACGAGGCCAACGTCGTGCTCACCGGCGGTTCCGTGGGCATCGCCGTTCTGGCTGCCATCAACGAGTCGGCCGCCCGTGACACCATCGACTGGTCCCGGGTGAATTTTTGGTGGGGCGATGATCGTTGGCTTCCCCGCGCCGATCCGGAACGTAACGAGTTGCAGGCGCGCGAAGCACTTTTGGACCACATCTCGGTGCCTGCGGAAAATATTCACGCTTTCGGAGCGTCCGACGACGACGTCGAAGCGGGGACGGATGCCCTCGACGCTGCGTCCGCCCACTATGCGGCGGAGTTGTTGGCTCGAGCCCCCGAGGGATCCCAGTACCCTCGTTTTGACGTCACGTTTCTCGGAGTCGGACCCGATGGCCATATCGCGTCGCTCTTCCCGCACCGATCGGGTATCCGCGAGCGTGAAGCCAGCGTCATCGCTGTGCGTGACTCCCCCAAGCCCCCGGCCGACCGGCTGTCCCTGACTCGGCCCGTAATCAACTCGTCGGATCGCGTCTGGCTGGTGCTGGCCGGATCTGACAAGGCGTCGGCGCTCGGGCTGGCTCTCGCTGGAGCCAGCCGCGACGAGGTACCCGCTGCCGGGATCAAGGGCCGCTACCACACCGTGTTTTTCGTGGACAACGACGCAGCAGCCCAAGTGCCGGAAAGCCTGATCGCGGCTGCCTACTAGGCTTTCCGAGGGCATCCGCTGGATCGGATACCCTGATCAGGCTTGGAAAACAACAAAAGGCCGGCTCTCGATTTCTCGAGAGCCGGCCTTTTGGGTGGTGCAGATCAGTTCGTAGGCGACAGCTTGCCCCGACGAACGCGCAACTGGTTGAGTGCTTCTTCAAGGAGCGACTCGGCCTCTTCTTCGGTACGACGCTCCTTGACATACGCCAAGTGGGTCTTGTAGGGCTCGAGTTTCACGACCGACGGAGGATTCTCCTTGTCCCGGCCAGCGGGAAGCCCCGACGACGGGCAATCAATGGTCACCGGAATCTCTTCATCGGGCAGGCTCGCAGCAAAGTACCGTACCGTCTCATTGCCCAAAGCATCCCAGTATGAGACCTTGATGCGGTCCGCGTGAAAACCGCGGTCCTGCTCGCCCATGGGCCCCGCGCCTACACGCGAGCCACGAATTGCGCTTCCGCCTGATGCCATCTTGTTCCTCCGTTGACTCGTGCAGTCGTGCGCTGCAGGTTCGAGCTGTGATTGGTGCTACTGCTGTAGACAATGTGCCGTGAAAGCCTGTGCACGACAAAGTGCACCGGAAACCTCAGGGTAACTCCGCACTGGTCGAAAAGTTAAGCCCCTGTGTCAAACTTCGTGATCAATCCGAGAACGACGATGCAGGAGATCCAGAGCAGGCCCAGAATGATCGTGATCCGATTGAGGTTTCGCTCGGCCACCCCCGACGCTCCCAGGTTGGAAGTCACACCGCCGCCGAACATGTCGGAGAGCCCACCACCCCGCCCCTTGTGCAACAAAATGAGCATGGTGAGCAGGAGGCTCGTAATACCGACGAGCACCTGCATGACGACCTGGAGAATCTCCACACGAAACCTTTCAAAACACGGTGGACGCAACTCTGGCGCCCAGACCATCGTAATTATACCCTTCAGCCCACAAGCGGGGCGGTTGCCACACGGGCAACCCCCTCGCTCACGACCGGGAGGGTGCGCGTCGGTTTAGAGACCGACGTGCTTTTGATAGCGGATGATGCTGGAGAACTCTGGAATATCCAGGCTCGCACCGCCGACCAGGGCACCGTCAACATTGGGTTCGCGCATGAACGCGGCGATGTTGCCGCTTTTGACCGAACCGCCATAGAGGATGCGGGTCTTGTCGGCGACGTCCTGCCCAAGCAGCTCGGTGAGAACGCCGCGTAGGGCTGCGGCGACCTGTTCGGCCTGTTCAGGCGTTGCCGCCTGTCCGGACCCAATGGCCCAAACCGGTTCGTACGCGACGACGATATCGGCGGCGTTGGTGACGCCGGCGAGGGCGGCACGCAGCTGAGCCACGGGAACGGCGCTTGGACCGTGAACGGCGAGGTCTACAGCACTTTCGCCCACGCAGATCAGCGGCACGAGATTGTGCTTCAAGGCTGCGGTCACCTTCGCGGCGACCTGCTCATCGGACTCATTGTGCAGGGTGCGGCGTTCGGAGTGCCCGATGATGACGTACTGGCACTCCAGCTGAGCCAGGAACGCCCCGGAGATCTCGCCGGTGTAGGCTCCGGATTCCTGCGCCGAGACATCCTGCGCACCAAAGGCGAGCGGCAGCTTGTCGGCCGAAACCAGGGTCTGCACGCTGCGCAGGTCGGTGAACGGCGGAAAGACTGCCACCTCCACGGCGGCGAAATCATGATTGGCGTCCTTGAGATTCCAGGCGAGCTTCTGCACGAAGGCGATGGCCTGGAGGTGGTCCAGGTTCATCTTCCAGTTGCCCGCAATCAGCGGTGTGCGCCGAGGGTTAATGTTCACTGCCATCCGAGGACCTCCAGTCCTGGCAGGCGCTTACCTTCGAGGAACTCGAGGCTGGCACCGCCGCCGGTAGAAATATGACCAAATTGGTCGTCGTTGAAACCGAGAATACGCACGGCCGCGGCGGAATCGCCACCGCCGACCACGCTGAGGCCGGTGACCTCGGTGAGTGCAGCGGCCACGGTACGGGTGCCCTCCGCGAACGGTGCGAGTTCAAAAACGCCCATCGGGCCATTCCAGAACACCGTGTTCGATGCCCGAATTATTTCGGCAAACGCCAGAGCGGTGTCTGGTCCGATGTCGAGGCCGAGTCCGGCTGCGCCGAACGGGGTGTTCTCGATACCGTCGGCCGGTGTGATGATGTGTTCGGCATCTGCACCGAATTTCGAGGCGACAACGACATCGGTGGGGAGCACGATTTTGACCCCGAGGCGATCCGCCTCGGCCAGGTAACCGCGAACCGTGTCGATCTGATCGCTTTCGAGCAGGCTCGCGCCGACCTGGTGCCCCTGCGCGGCCAGGAAAGTGAATAGCATTCCGCCGCCAATCAGCAGCGAATTCACGCGCGGCAACAGGTGACCGATGACGCCGAGCTTGTCGCTCACCTTGGACCCGCCGAGGATGACCGTGTACGGCGCCTCTGGCTTTTCGGTGAGGCGATCAAGCACGTCGAGTTCGGCCGCGATGAGCAGTCCGGCAGCGCTCGGAAGGAGCGAGGCGAGATCGAACACGCTGGCCTGCTTGCGGTGGACAACGCCGAAGCCATCCGAAACGAGCGCGTCGCCGAGCAGCGCAAGCTGCTGGGCGAACGCGACGCGATCGGCATCCGTTTTGCTGGTTTCTCCGGCGTTGAAGCGCAGGTTTTCCAGGACGACGATTTCACCGTTCTGCAGCGCTGCCACGGCCTCGGTGGCCGAGGCTCCGACGGTGTCGGTGGCGAAGGCGACCGGAAGGGCCACCAGTTCGCTCAGGCGAGCAGCGACCGGCTTCAGGCTGTACTGGGGATTAACAGCCCCGTTGGGACGCCCGAGGTGAGAAACAATCACCACGCGGGCGCCCTGAGCGACGAGGGCGTTGAGGGTGGGCAGTGACGCCCGCACTCGTCCATCGTCGGTGATCTGCCCGTTTTTCAACGGAACATTCAGGTCGAAGCGGACAATAACCCGCTTGCCGGTGAGGGAACCAAGCGAGTCAATCGTGCGTAACGTCACCGGGGGCCGTTAGAGTCGCTCGGCGACGAACTCGGTGAGGTCAACGAGGCGGTTGGAGTAACCCCACTCGTTGTCGTACCAGGAAGCAACCTTGACCTGGTCGCCGATCACCTTGGTGAGGCCGGCGTCGAAGATCGAGGAGTGCGGGTCGCCAACGATGTCGCTGGAGACGATCGGGTCCTCGGTGTAGCTGAGGATGCCCTTGAGGGGGCCCTCGGCTGCAGCCTTGTAGGCGGCGTTCACTTCTTCGACCGTGACCGGGCGCGAGGCCGTCAGGGTGAGGTCGGTGATCGAGCCGGTCGGAACCGGAACGCGCAGCGCGTAACCGTCGAGCTTGCCGACGCTCTCCGGGATGACCAGGCCGAGTGCCTTAGCGGCACCAGTAGAGGTCGGGATGATGTTCAGCGCGGCGGCACGGGCACGACGAAGGTCGCTGTGCGGGCCGTCCTGCAGGTTCTGGTCTGCGGTGTAGGCGTGGATCGTGGTCATGAGGCCACGCTCGATGCCGAAGTTGTCCAGGAACACCTTGACGAGCGGCGCGAGGCAGTTCGTGGTGCAGGACGCGTTCGAGATGATGTTGTGAATCGCCGCGTCGTAGGTGTCTTCATTCACACCGAGCACAAGCGTGGCAACGTCAGCACCGGTTGCCGGGGCAGAGACGATGACCTTCTTGGCGCCGGCCTCGATGTGCTTCTGCGCGTCGACGGCCTTGGTGAAGCGACCGGTGGACTCGATGACGATCTCGACGCCCAGGGCTGCCCAGGGGAGGTTGGCCGGGTCGCGCTCGGCGAGCACCTTGATGGGCTTGCCGTTGACAATGATATTGTCACCGTCGACCTCGACCGAGGCGTTCAAACGACCGGCGACGGAGTCGTACTTGAGCAGGTGTGCGAGCGACGCGGGGTCGCTGAGGTCGTTGACGGCGACGATTTCGATGTCGCTGCCCTTCGCGAGGGCTGCGCGGAAGTAGTTACGGCCAATACGGCCGAATCCGTTGATGCCGATCTTTACGGACACAAATAACTCCTGTTAGAAAAGGGCGCCGACTGGCGCGATGAAAAGTGATGCACTACTGGGTACTGGAGGAAAACAGCGGTGCCCCGCCCGCGCACCGAAATGCTGGGGTGGGGCACCGGCAGGCTACGAGAGTAGCAGCAGGCCGTTGGTCTTCTCGCGTGCGACGGTGAAACGCTCCTGAACGTTCGCCCAGTTGGCGATGTTCCAGAATGCCTTGACGTAGTCAGCGCGCACGTTGCGGTAGTCGAGGTAGTAGGCGTGCTCCCAGACATCGAGCATGAGAACCGGAACGGTACCAGCAGCGAAGTTGGACTGCTGGTCGAAGAACTGCTGGATGATCAGGCGCTGGCCAATGGGGTCCCAGGCTAGAACTGCCCAGCCGGAACCCTGCACGCCCAGGGCAGCGGCGGTGAAGTGCGCCTGGAACTTATCGAAGGAACCGAAGTTGTCATCGATCGCGGCGGCGAGTTCGCCGACCGGCTTGTCTCCACCGTTCGGGGAGAGATTGGTCCAGAAGATGGAGTGGTTGACGTGGCCGCCGAGGTTGAAGGCGAGGTCCTTCTGCAGCTTGTTCACGTTGGCGAGGCTGCCGCTGTCGCGGGCCTCGGCGAGCTGGGCCAGCGCGGTGTTCGCGCCGGTGACATACGCCTGGTGGTGCTTGCCATGGTGGAGTTCCATGATGGCACCGCTGATGCTGGGCTCGAGAGCCGAGTAGTCATAGTCAAGGGTGGGCAGGATATATTCAGCCATTACTTATCTCCTCTTCAGTGGTGGCGCCACATCGGATGCGGCGACCTTGTAAGCACATTCAAGTGTACCTGCGCGGTTCCCAGGCACAGAATTGATGACGTCAGGCGTCTTCCGGGTGAACCGGGTAGGGAACGTCGGTTCCCTCGATGCCAAGCTCGACCGCTTTCTTGTCTGCCATGGCGAGCAGGCGGCGGATCCGGCCGGCGACGGCGTCCTTGGTCATCGGCGGATCGGCGTGGTGGCCCAGTTCATCAAGGCTGGAGTCACGAAAATTGAGGCGGAGATCGCCGGCATAGCGCAGGTGTTTGGGGATATCTTCGCCCAGGATGTCCATGGCGCGCTGAACGCGGGCACAGGCGGCGACCGCGGCTTCGGCCGAACGGCGCAGGTTCGCGTCATCAAAGTTGACCAGCCGGTTGGCGGTGGCACGCACTTCGCGACGCTGCCGCAGTGTCTCCCAGCTGAGCACGGTGTTGGTGGCACCCATGTGCACGAGCATCGCCCCGATGGCATCGCCGTCACGGATGACGACCCGGTGCACCCCGCGAACTTCGCGCGCCTTGGCCGCGACGCCGAGGCGTCCGGCAGCGCCGACCAATGCCATGGCGGCTTCGTTGCCGGGGCAGATGACCTCGAGGGCCGCCGAACGGCCCGGATCCGTCAGAGTGCCGTGGGCGAGGAAGGCTCCGCGCCAGACGGCGGCGATTTCTTCCTTCGAGCCGGTGGTGAGACGGTTGGGCAGACCTCGAATCGGGCGCCGACGGGCATCCAACAGGCCCGTCTGTCGTGCCAGTGTCTCCCCACCCTCGATGACCTGCACGAGGTAGTGGCTGGACTGGCGCAGGCCGGCGGCGGCAATGACCTGCAGGGCGCTGCGCACTCCGTAGAGCTCGGCGAGGTCCTTCCGCACCCGGCGAGCCAGAATGGCCGTGTCCAGTTCGGATTCGATCGCGATGCGGCTGCTGATCATGTGCAAACCTCCGGAGAACCGAAGAATAGTGGCCAATTCGGCCGCGCGCACGGTGGTCTTGGAGACCTCCACGCGCGAAAGTTCGTCTTTAACGTCGGCGGTGAGTGCCAATCGCTTTTCCATTCTGTTGATCAGTTGCGTTAGGTCTGAGGGATGAGAGTGCGGTGGAGCAGCGGATGCTGCGCCCGGTCTCGCTTATTCGCGTCCGAGGTCGCGGTGCTTGATATTAACCACGACTCCGGGAAGTTTTTCGAGTCGGGACGCCAGTTCCCGGGCCATGGCGACGGAGCGATGTTTGCCTCCGGTGCAGCCGATACCGATCGTGGCATGGCGTTTGTTTTCCCGCTGGTACCCGGCCAAAACCGGTGCCAGGGCGGCCGCATAGTGGTCGATAAATTCGAGGGCACCATTTTGGGCAAGTACAAAGTCTCTCACTTCCGGATCGACACCGGTGTGCGCCCGCAGCTCTGGGATCCAAAACGGGTTCGGCAGGAAGCGAGCATCGGCCACCAGATCGACATCCGTCGGCAGGCCGTACTTGAAGCCAAAGCTCATAATGGTGAGCTGCACGCCGGCCGATCCGGCTGCGGCGAATCGCTCAGTGATGGCCGTCGCCAGCTGGTGCACATTGAGGTCTGAGGTGTCGATGACCAGGTCGCTGGACTCCCGCACGGTCAGCAGGCGAGACCGCTCCGCCGCGATGCCATCGAGCAGGGTGCCATCACCCTGCAGAGGGTGCGGCCGACGTACCGATTCGAAGCGGCGCACGAGCGCGTCATCCCGCGCTTCGAGGAAGATCACCTGAACCTGCGTGTTACTTCTCAATTGCTGCACGGTTTCGAGAAAGTCACCGAACAGATCGCGGCCGCGAATGTCGACCACGGCGGCGATCTTGGGCAGGTTGGTACCGGCACGTTCGACCAGATCGACCAGGGGCCGAAGCATTTGCGGGGGCAGATTATCGACGACGTACCAGTCGAGATCTTCCAGCGCATTGCCGACGGTCGAACGACCCGCCCCGGACATTCCCGTGACGATCAGCACTTCCTGCTTGTCGGGATCCGTAGTCATACGTTCAAAGCGCCTTAATGAAAAGTTGTGGGACTATCCAGCCTACCCAGCGGTGGGCGGTTCACGCGCGCAAATGGGCATGGATCGCCTCGGCCAGCACCGGGCCGATGCCGCGAACATCTGCTATTTCCTGCACGGATGCGACCTTGAGCCGGGCCACCGAACCGAAATGCTGCAGCAGCACCTTGACCCGGGCGGGGCCGAGCCCGGCAATCTCCCCCAAGATCGAGGCTACGTCCTTCTTACGTCGGATGCGCTGATGGGTGATGGCAAACCGGTGAGCTTCGTCGCGGATGCGCTGGATCAGGAACAGCGCGTCGCTGTTGCGCGGCAGAATCACCGGGTAGTCGGAGTCGGGCAGCCAAATTTCTTCGAGCCGCTTGGCGATGCCACACAGTTGAATTCCGGTCACGCCCGATTCAGCGAGTGCCCGTTTGGCTGCGGCGACCTGCGGCTGGCCGCCGTCGACGATGAGCAGGTTGGGCTGGTACTTGAATTTGGCTCGCTTCTGCTCGACCTGGGCGATGTCGCTCTGACCGGCGACTGCGGTCGGAGCGGGATCTGCGGCATCCGCTGCCCCGGATTCGGGTTTCAGGTAGGCCAGCCGGCGCGTGAGAATCTGGTAGATCGAGTCGGTGTCGTCGGTGGACACTGGAATGTTGAAGCGGCGGTATTCGTCTTTGCGGGGTAACCCGTCTTCGAAGACAACCATCGATGCGACGATGTTGGTGCCGCTGAGGTGGGATACGTCGTAGCATTCCATCCGCAGCGGCGCGGCCGGCATCTCCAGGGCTTCCTGAATGTCTTCGAGCGCCTTCGACCGTGCCACGAAGTCGGAGCTACGCCGGGTTTTGTAGAGCATGAGGGCCTGTTTGGCGTTGTTGGTGGCCGTGACGAGGAGGGCGGCCTTCTCGCCGCGCTGCGCGGCCACCAGCCGCACCTTGCGCCCGGCCAGGTCGGCCAGCCAGGTCTCGAGGGCTTCCGCGTCGTCGGGCAGTTCGGGAAGTACGATTTCGCGCGGCGGCTTCGACTCGTTGTTGTAGGCCGTCTGCATCATGGAGTCGATGAGCTCGCTCCTGGTCACGTCGAGCTCCTTGTCGACCATCCAACCGCGCACACCGCGGATGCGACCGCCCCGCACGATGAACAGCTGCACGGCGGCGGCCAGCTCGTCCTGCTCGATGGCGAACAGGTCGATGTCGACGTTGTCCCGCAGCACGACGGCGCTCTTCTCGAGTACGGCGTTGAGCGCCCGCACCTGGTCGCGCCGTTTGCCGGCGATTTCGTACTGCTGCGCCGCTGCTGCGTCTTTCATCTCCTGGGTGAGCTCGTTGATGAGTTTCTTGTCGTGACTCCTCATGAAGCTGACGAACTCATTGACGATCTTGCGGTGATCCTCCATCGAGACCAGGCCGGAGCAGGGGCCGAAGCAGCGCCCGATCTGGCCGGCGAAACACGGCTTGCCGCTCTGCATGGCCCGTTTGTAGTTGGCGTTGTTGCAGGTGCGGATGGGGAAGGCCTTGAGCATGAGCTCGATGGTTTCGTGCACGGCCCACACCTTGGGGTACGGCCCGAAGTAGCGGGCGCCCTTGATATTCTCGGTGCGGGTGACGAGAGCGCGCGGCGCCTCATCGCCCAGGGTGACGGCGAGGTAGGGGTAGGACTTGTCGTCCTTGAACTGCACGTTGAACGGCGGATCGAACTCGTTGATCCACATCCACTCGAGCTGTAGGGCTTCAACCTCGGTGCCGACGACCGTCCACTCGACCCCGGTCGCGGTGGTGACCATGCGGCGGGTACGTTCGTGCAGGCTGTACAGCGGCGCGAAGTAGTTGCTCAGCCGGGCCCGCAGGTTCTTGGCCTTGCCGACATAGAGGATGCGCCCGGTCGCATCGCGAAACCGGTAGACCCCGGGGGTCGTGGGAATCTCGCCCGTTTTCGGGCGATAGCTCAGGGCATCGGACATGGCCTCGCGGCCGCCTAGCCGGCAGCCAGGACCTCCTTCAGGAAGGAACCGGTGAAGCTCTTCTTGACCGTGGCGAGGTGCTCAGGGGTGCCGGTCGCGAGTACCTTGCCACCGCCGGAACCACCCTCTGGGCCGAGGTCGATCACCCAGTCGGCGGACTTGATGACGTCGAGGTTGTGCTCGATCACGATGACGGTGTTGCCCTTGTCGACGAGGCTGTTGAGCACGAGCAGCAGTTTGCGCACGTCTTCGAAGTGCAGGCCCGTGGTCGGCTCGTCGAGCACGTATACGCTGCGACCGTTGGAACGGCGCTGCAGCTCCGTGGCGAGTTTCACCCGCTGGGCCTCGCCGCCGGAGAGGGTCGTGGCGCTCTGGCCGAGGCGCACATAGCCCAGTCCGACCTCGACCAGCGTATTGAGAAAACGGTGGATCGACGAGATCGGCTCGAAGAAATCGGCCGCCTCGCTGATCGGCATGTCGAGTACCTCGGCGATGTTCTTGCCCTTGTAATGCACGGTGAGGGTGTCGCGGTTGTACCGGTCTCCCCCGCACACCTCGCAGGCCACGTACACGTCGGGCAGAAAGTTCATCTCGATCTTGATGGTGCCGTCACCCGAGCAGGCTTCACAGCGGCCGCCCTTGACGTTGAAGCTGAAGCGACCGGGCAGGTATCCGCGGGTCTTCGATTCGATGGTCTCGGAGAACAGGGTGCGGATCTTGTCGAACACGCCGGTGTAGGTGGCCGGGTTGGAGCGCGGGGTTCGGCCAATGGGTGCCTGGTCAACGTGGATGACCTTGTCGAGCTGCTCGAGACCGGTGACCCTGGTGTGCTTGCCGGGCAGCTTGCGGGCGCCGTTCAGCCGATTGGCGAGCACGCGGTAGAGGATGTCGTTGACCAGCGATGACTTGCCGGATCCGCTGACCCCGGTTACGGCGGTGAAGGTGCCGAGCGGGAACGTCACCGAGACCTTTTGCAGGTTGTTGGCCTCGGCACCGGTGACGCCGATGAGACGCTCCGGATCGATCGGGCGGCGGGTCGTCGGGGTGGCGATGGACTTGCGCCCGGCCAGGTAGTCGCCGGTGAGCGACTTGGTGTTGGCGAGCAGCCCCTCGTAGGAGCCGGAGTGCACGACGTGTCCTCCGTTGACCCCGGCGCCGGGGCCGATGTCGACGATCCAGTCAGCGGTTTTGATGGTGTCTTCGTCGTGTTCGACCACGATGAGCGTGTTGCCGAGGTCGCGCAGGGTGACCAGCGTCTCGATCAGGCGACGGTTGTCACGCTGGTGCAGGCCGATGCTGGGTTCATCGAGCACGTAGAGCACCCCGGTGAGCCCGGAACCAATTTGAGTGGCCAAGCGGATGCGTTGTGCCTCACCGCCGGAGAGGGTCGCCGCAGCCCGGGCGAGGTTGAGGTAGTTGAGCCCGACTCGAATGAGAAAGTCGAGGCGCGCGCGAATCTCGCGCAGAACCTGCGCGGCGATGGCGGCCTCGCGGTCGGTGAGCGTGAGCTGGTCCATGAACTCGCGGGCGTCGCTCAAACTGAGCGCGCAGACATCCGCAATGCTCGCGTCGTGCACGAGCACGGCGAGCACCTCGGGCTTGAGCCTCGTGCCCTTGCAGACGTGGCAGTCGACCTCGCGCAGGTATTCCGACCAGCGCTGCCGCTGGGTGTCGCTCTCGGCCTGCAGGTACTGGCGTTCGATGTAGGGCACGACACCCTCGAAGCCGGAGGTGTAGCTCATTTCACGCCCGTAGCGGTTCTTCCATTTGACCCGCACCTCGAAGTTATCGCCGCGCATGACGGCGTTCTGCACCTCGCTGGTCAGGTCACCCCAGGGGGTGTCGAGCGAGAAATCGAGGTCGCGGGCGAGACCGTCGAGGAGCTTCTCGTAGTACTGGAACAGGCCCTTGCCCTGGGTGGTCCAGGGCAGCACGACACCCTCGGCGATACTCAGGTCCGGGTCGCCGAGCAGCAGGTCTTCGTCGACCGACATGCGGGTGCCCAGGCCGGAGCACTCCGGGCAGGCGCCGAATGGGGCATTGAACGAGAAGGTGCGCGGTTCGATTTCGGTCAGCTGCACCGGGTGGTTGTTCGGGCAGGAGAGCTTCTCGGAGTAGTTTTGCCAGGCCTTGTCGCCTTCCTCGTCGAGAAAGTTGATCTGCACGAGGCCGTCGGTGAGCTTGAGCGCCGTTTCGAGCGAGTCGGTGAGGCGACTGAGCAGTTCGGGGCCGGCGACCAGACGGTCGACAACAACGGAAATGTCGTGCTTCTGCTGCTTCTTGAGAGTGGGCGGTTCGCTCAGCTGAATCTGGGTGCCGTCGACGATCGCACGGGAGTAACCGCCACCGGCGAGCTCTTGGAAGAGGTCGACAAATTCGCCCTTCTTCTGCGAAATGACCGGGCTGACCACCTGGTAGCGGATGCCCGCCTTCAGTTCCATCAGCTGGTCGGCGATCTGCTGCACGGTCTGCGACTGGATGATCTCGCCACAGATCGCGCAGTGCGGCACGCCGATACGGGCCCAGAGCAGGCGCATGTAGTCGTAGATCTCGGTGATCGTGCCGACCGTGGACCGCGGGTTGCGGTTGGTGGACTTCTGGTCGATCGAGACCGCGGGGCTCAAACCCTCGATGAAGTCCACGTCGGGGCGGTCAACCTGCCCGAGGAACTGCCGAGCGTAGGCCGAGAGTGACTCCACGTAGCGGCGCTGGCCCTCGGCGAAGATGGTGTCGAAGGCGAGCGACGACTTTCCCGAACCGGAGAGACCCGTGAAGACCACGAGCGCATCGCGCGGAATCTCCAGATCTACGTTGTGAAGGTTGTGTACGCGGGCTCCGCGCACACTGAGTTTGGGACCTGTTTCTACCTTGGTAATCGACACTCATTGAGTCTATGCAACGCCGCTGACAGTGCCTGACAGCAAGCATCGCCGAGAGCGAACACCGGCACATCCCGATATTGTTTCAGAGTATGTATATACTCGGTGACTAATAGCCGTTTGAATTGCCGGAGGTCGTATGTCTGTTCGCCAGAGTCTGCTCGCCATCCTGAACCAGGGGCCGTGCTACGGCTACCAGTTGCGGGCCGAATTCGACCGGCGCACCGGGTCGACCTGGCCGCTCAACGTTGGCCAGATCTACAACACCCTCGATCGGCTGGAGCGCGACGGTCTGGTGCAGAAGGCCGATATCGACGCCGACGGTCAGAATTACGTCGAGATAACGGATGCCGGACGGGCGGAGGTCGCCGACTGGCTCGGCTCCCCCGTGGTGCGCACAATGGCCACCCGTGACGAGCTCGCCATCAAGCTCGCGATCGCTGTAACGCTGCCCGGCGTCGACATCGCCCAGGTGATTCAGGTACAGCGCACCGCCACCATGCGCACCCTGCAGGAACTGACCCGCACCAAGAACGCGACCGCCGACCCGGAATCATCCGAGCAGCTGGCCTGGCTGCTCGTGATCGACTCGCTCATCTTCGCCGCCGAGGCGGAAGCACGCTGGCTCGACCACTCGGAGCACCGGCTGGCCAGAGCCCGCGCGGCCGGCCTGGCCGCTCCGCTGCCGCTCAACACCGAGGTACCCAAGCGCGGTCGCCCGGCCAAGACTGCAGCGGCCAACGCATGACCGGCTCCGACATTCTCTTGCAGCTCGACGGAATCTCGATGCAGTATGGCCGCGGCGAGACCGCGATCACCGCGCTTGCGGGAGTCGACCTGTCGGTGCGCCGCGGCGAACTCGTGGCCGTGATGGGGGCATCCGGTTCGGGAAAATCGACCCTTCTAGCGGTGGCCGGCGGACTCACCCCACCGACGGCCGGGGAGGTCGTCGTCGAAGGGCACTGGCTGAGCCAGCTCTCGGCCCGCGAACTCGCGACCCTGCGCCGGCGCAGCCTCGGCTTCGTGTTTCAGGATTTCAACCTGATTCCCTCACTGACCGCGCTCGAAAACGTGAGCCTGCCACTCGAACTCGACGGGTGGACGTCAAAGAAAGCGCACCGTCCAGCCCTCGATGCGCTCAATATCGTCGAGCTCGGTGACCGGGCCCAGCATTTCCCCTCAGATTTGTCGGGCGGCCAGCAGCAGCGGGTGGCGATCGCCCGCGCCGTCGTCGGCGGCCGGTCGTTGATTCTCGCCGATGAACCCACCGGCGCGCTCGATAGCACGACCGGCGAGCTTGTGTTGCGGATGCTCCGCTCGCGAGTCGACGCCGGTGCCGGCGGCATTCTGGTCACCCATGATGCCCGCCACGCGGCCTGGGCCGACCGGATCGTCTTCCTGCGCGACGGGCGCATTGTGGACGAGTCGCGGGCATCCGCTGTGTCGAGCCTGCTGAGCGGGCTGCCGGCATGAGCGTTGAGCCGAGTTCGCTTGGCGGGAAGCGTTCGGGTAGTACCCGGATCGCGTTTCGGATCGCCCGGCGAATGGCCCTGCAATCCCGCGGCCGCAGCGCGCTGATCGCGCTGCTCGTGGCCATTCCCGTGGCCGGACTGGTCGGAATCACCACGGTGGACGCGAGCAACACCGCCTCCCCGGCCGAACGGGTCATGCTCGAACTCGGCTCGACAGAGGCGCGGGTGATGATCGTCGCGTCGCCCGACCCGAAGTTCACCCAGGACCCGCTCAACGACCGCAGTTGGGGGCCGAGCGACGAGGCATTCAACGGCGAAGCCGCGCAGTCCATCGAGCCGGAGCCCGTCACCGCCGCCGCGCTGTTCCCAGCCGGAACCCGTTTGTTGTCCATAAGGCAGGCCAACATCGTCGCCGAGACGAAGAACGGACTCGGCTCCTTCACTGCGGTGCAGGGACAGCCGTGGGATGCGTCCTTCGCCGGAAAATGGGATGTCACCAACGGTTCCGCACCCGCGAATGATGGCGAGATCATGGTAACCGCCGCCACGCTCGACCGCTTGGGGGCAACGGTCGGGTCGACGGCTGTGATCACCGCCCCCGAGCCCGGCGAGTTCACCATCGTCGGCACGATCCGAAGCGCCTCGCTCGACGACGCGGCGGTCTCGTTCTACGGTCTCCCCGGCGCCTTCGACGGGGTCCTGCCCGATGATTCCGACCTGCTGACCGAGTGGTATCTGCCCGACACACCGCTGACCTGGAGCCAGATCGGCGACCTCAACCCGCGCGGCGCCACCGTGCTCTCCCGCTCCGTGCTGCTCGACCCGCCGCCGGTGGGCAGCTATCCTCTGGACGGCACCGTCTCCTTGAGCTTTTTTGATTCATTCCTCATTCTGCTCGGCGGCTTCGCCCTGTTCGAGGTGGCCCTGCTCGCCGGCGCCGCGTTCACCGTCGGCGCCCGAACCCAGCAGCGCACCCTGGCAACCCTGGCCAGCGTCGGCGGCGACAAACGGATGCTGTTTCGCGTTATGTCCTTCGGCGGCGTCATCCTCGGCGCCGTCGGAGCGGGCCTGGGAACGTTGCTCGGCCTGGCCGGCGCATGGATCTTCATGCAGATTTCGGCGAACGGCAGCGCGGCGCGGTATCCGGGGTTTCACCTCGATCTGCTGTCGCTGCTGATCATCGCGGCTTTCGCCGTTCTCGCCGGCTGGTGCGCTGCCGCGGTGCCGGCCCGGGCAGCCGGCCGGATCGACGTTCTGGGAGCGCTCCGCGGCGCCCTACGTCCGCCGCGCCCGACGCGGCGACGCCCAGTGGCCGGGATCATCCTGCTGGCCCTCGGTGCGATCGTCGCTGTGACCGGCGGACTGGTCGAGCTCGCCGCGTACCTCCCCGTCTATCAGGTGTGGCTGGCCAATTTCGGAATCGGCCTGATCATCGCCGGGCCGGTGATCATGCAGCTCGGAGCGGTGTTCCTCGCTCCGCTGATTCTGCGCTGGGCCGCCGGGCTCGCCTCACGGTTCGGCCCCGGCGCCAGACTGGCGACCCGGGACGTGGCCCGGAATCCCGGGCGCAGCGTGCCGGCCCTCGCTGCCATCATGAGCTGCGTTTTCGTCGCCGCCTTCGCGATGAGCCTCATCTCGACCTTCCAGGTGAACTCGATCAAGGACTACTACTATTCTGTTCCCGAGGACACGGCCTGGGTGAGCCTGAACGCCTACGTCGACGAACCGCCGTACGGGACGATGCTGCTGGAGAGCGGACCAGAGGTTCGTAACGCCTTGGACGGGGCCTTCCCCGACTCCCGGGCGCGCCTGCTCAACAGCGTCGCGAACCCGCCCTCATGGGTCGAGACCCCGGCCGACGACGAGACCGCAACCGGCAGCACTGCCCCCGTTTTCGCGTACCCGCGCCTCGATCCGGGCACGGCGTGCCCGAGCGACGCGACTCGGTCGGAGGCCGGTCATCAGGAAGATCGCACCGACATTCGCTGCCCGACGCCGTACTACCTCGATCCGATGATGTCGAGCATCAGCGAACACATCTGGGTGGGCGACCTAGCAGATTTCGCTGCCATTCTCGGCGTGCCGGTGTCAGACGAGTCCCGGGCCACGCTCGCCGCCGGCGGTGCGGTAAGCACCTACCAGCAGTACGTGGTCGATGACACGATCCACCTCGACTGGATGGCCACCCTCGACGCAACCGTGGCACCGGCCCGCAGCGTGGCGCTGGCCGGGAGCGTGCAGTCGCCGGAGCATCCGCTGCCGTATGCGATCTTCATGCTCACGGAGACGGCCGATTCCCTGGAGCTGGACCATCGACCAACCATGGTCGTCAGCAGCCTCAATGCGGCTCCGACTCAGGCACAGCAAGACCAGGTGCAGGGGGCCGTCACCGCCGTCGAACCAGGTCTGTTCGTGCAGGTCGAGCCAGGGCCACAGGCCTTCGGCGCATCGTGGAGCTGGGTTCTCGTTGCCCTCACCGCGATCATCGCATTGGTCACGGCGTCGATCACCATCGGACTCGCCCGCGCTGACGGGCACCGGGACAACGCGGTGCTCACCTCGCTCGGGGCATCTCCACGGGTACGCCGGGCGTTCGGGTTCTGGCAGGCGGTGGTGATCGTCGGCCTCGGCAGCATTATTGGGGTGCTGCTCGGCCTGGTGCCGTCGCTCGCGCTGTCGCTGACCCGCGATACCGCTGGACAGTCTCTGCTGCCGTTCACGCCCCCGTGGCTGCAGCTCGCCCTGATCGTGGTGGCGCTGCCGGCGGTCGTCGCGGTCGGTGGTGCACTCACGGCCGGCGGCAACCGCACCCGGTTCAGCAATCGGGCCGCGTTCGACTGAGTCGGACGGGGCATCCGCTCTCCTGGCACTGGTTTGAGAAGTTGGCCCTGGTTTGAACAAGTGCCAGCTTCTCAAACACGTGCCTTGATCCGAAACGGGAGCTGTGACGGCCCGGTCGGTGGCGCGGTCGCGGTTACTGCAGGTGGCCGGCCTTCTCCATCTGGCGCAACTCGCGCTTGAGCTCGGAGAGCTCGTCACGCAGGCGGGCGGCGAGCTCGAACTTCAGCTCGCCAGCAGCCTCGAGCATCTGCGAATTGAGGTCGGCGATGATCGACTCGAGGTCGTTGGCACCGTTCGCTGCCAGGCCGACCCGGCGGTTGGGCGTCGACGACTTACGGCGGGCATCGCGACCGGCGAGAAGTTCGGCGGTGTCGGCCTCTTCGCGGGCGAGGGCCTCGGTGATATCGCCGATGCGTTTGCGCAGCGGGGTCGGATCGATGCCGTGCAGCGTGTTGTAGGCGACCTGCTTCTCGCGGCGGCGGTCGGTCTCGTCGATCGCTTTCTCCATCGAGGCGGTGAGCCGGTCGGCGTACATGTGTACCTCGCCGGACACGTTGCGGGCGGCGCGCCCGATGGTCTGGATGAGCGACGTGGCCGAGCGCAGGAAGCCCTCCTTGTCGGCGTCGAGGATGGCGACGAGGGATACCTCGGGCAGGTCGAGGCCCTCACGCAGCAGGTTGATGCCGACGAGCACGTCGTAGATTCCGGCGCGCAGTTCGGTGAGCAGCTCCACCCGGCGCAGGGTGTCGACGTCCGAGTGCAGGTAGCGCACCCGTACCCCAGCCTCGGTGAGAAAGTCGGTGAGGTTCTCGGCCATCTTCTTGGTGAGCGTCGTGACCAGCACGCGTTCGTTGCGTTCAGAACGCTTCTTGATCTCTTCGAGCAGGTCGTCGATCTGGCCTTTGCTCGGCTTGACGATGATTTGCGGGTCGATCAGGCCGGTCGGGCGGATGATCTGCTCGACGATGCCATCCGCTATGCCCATCTCGTATTTACCCGGCGTGGCCGACAGATACACGGTCTGGCCGACTCGGTTCTTGAACTCGTTGAATTTGAGCGGTCGGTTGTCGAGCGCGCTCGGCAGCCGAAAGCCGTGGTCGACGAGGGTGCGCTTGCGCGAGGAATCGCCCTCATACATGGCGCCGATCTGCGGCACGGTCACGTGCGACTCGTCGATGACCATGAGAAAGTCGTCGGGAAAATAGTCGAGCAGGCAGTGCGGGGCCTCCCCCGGTTCGCGCGCGTCGATGTGCCGGGAGTAGTTCTCAATACCCGAGCAGAAGCCGATCTGCTCCATCATCTCAAGGTCGAAGGTGGTGCGCATGCGCAGCCGCTGGGCTTCGAGCAGTTTGCCCTCGCGCTCGAGCACCTCGAGGCGGTCGGCCAGTTCGATTTCAATGGTGCCGATCGCCCGGCGCATGACGTCGTCGCTCGCGACATAGTGCGAGCCGGGAAAGACCGAGACCGCGTCGAGTGTCTTGACGATGTCACCGGTCAGCGGATGCAGGCTGTGCAGCGCCTCGATCTCGTCGCCGAACATCTCGATGCGAATCGCGAGCTCTTCGTACATGGGGATGATCTCGATGGTGTCGCCGCGAACCCGAAAGTTGCCGCGAGAGAAGTCGACATCGTTGCGCTTGTACTGCATGGCGACGAATTTGCGCACCAACCAGTCGCGACTGACCTTCTGCCCCACCTGCAGGGCGATCATGGCCTGCATGTAGCCTTCCGGCGTGCCCAGACCGTAGATGCACGACACCGTCGACACCACGATGACGTCGCGGCGGCTCAGCAGCGAGTTCGTGGTGGAGTGCCGCAGCCGTTCGACCTCTTCGTTGATTGAGGAATCCTTCTCGATGAAGGTGTCGGTCTGGGGTACGTAGGCTTCCGGCTGGTAGTAGTCGTAGTAGGAGACGAAGTATTCAACCGCATTGTTGGGCATGAGGTCGCGGAATTCGTTCACCAGCTGGGCGGCCAGCGTCTTATTGTGGGCCAGAACGAGCGTTGGACGTTGCACCTGCTCGATCAGCCAGGCGGTCGTCGCCGACTTGCCGGTGCCCGTGGCACCGAGCAGTACGATGTCGGTTTCGCCGGCGTTGATGCGGGCCGTCAGGTCGGCGATCGCGGACGGCTGATCGCCACTCGGCGTGTACTCACTGACCACTTCAAACGGGTTCACAGAGCGCGTTGGTTCCATACCTTCATTCTACAAAGGCGGTCTGACAGTCAGTCTTGCGCAGCAGAAGACGGCGAGCGGATGCCGTCGGTCACAGCGATCTTGCCGGCTTCAGCCGCGAGAACCCGCTCCCAGAGCGCGTCGACCGGCGCTAGTGTCGCGGCGGTGGACCCGGTGTTGTTGATCACAACGTCAGCGATGGCGAGGCGCTCCTCGTCAGTGGCCTGGGCTCCAATCCGCTGAGTAGCTTCCGCCTCGGTCAACCCGCGGAGGTCGATCATGCGCTGAATTCGGGTTGCGGCATCGGCGTGCACGACCACGACGAGATCGAAGGTCACCAGGCCGCCGGCGACAGCCTCGGCCAAAAGCGGAACATCGTAAACCACGATGGCATGCGGATCGGCGGCGTCCGCGGCTGCAATCCGGTCGCGGGTGAGCTGGCGCACCGCCGGGTGGGTGATCGCGTTCAATCGTTCGCGTCGCTCCGGATCAGCGAAGATGATGGCACCGAGTGCCGGCCGATTGAGACTGCCATCCGGCAGCACCACACTATCGCCGAACTCCGCTTGGATCGCGGCGAGGCCGACAGTGCCGGGTGCGACGACCTCGCGGGCCAACTGGTCGGCGTCAATGCCCACAGCTCCGAGCTCCGCCAACCGTTTCGCCACTGTGCTCTTGCCCGAGGCGATACCGCCGGTCAGCCCAATCAGATACATCCCGCCAGACTATCTGCTGGCTCGGCTTGCTCCGCGCGCAAGCGCCAAGCGAATGCGCCGACTCCTCGCGGGGCCCCGCGTCGAAGTTTCGGTCTGGGTCCACTCGGATACCCGAAATCATCACCGCAGACCCAGTGTTGGTCGTCCCCGTAGTGCACGTTCGGGATGCCCTCGAATCGTTTTGCCAGGCTGGCCCGAACCTCGTCCTTGCCCACGTACTGGTCGCCACGGGGCGGAGTTCCCCGCGGCTTGGAGACGACGCAGTCGTTTGCGAAATAGCCCAGGATGGCGTCGAGGTCGTAGTCATTGCAGGCCCCCAGGAATCCCCCAAGCACTTCGCCTGCCAATTCCTCCCCCATGCGCGTCACCGTATCCGCTTATTCGAGGGCGCGCTTGATCTCAGCGAGGAACGCCTCACGGTTGAGGTCTGGTTTGTTCATGGCGACGACGGGTTGTCCTGGATCGCTGTCGACGGTGTCTTGTTCCTCGTTGGTGATCGCCGCATCGCCGGTCTCAGCAGATTTGACGCAGTAGGTGGGTTTCTCCACATCCGAAGTCACCTGCTCGATGGTTTCCCGGTCTTCGTCAACGACAAGAATGCGGCGGGGATAGGAACGATTGGGGCGCAACCCCAGCAGGGCAAGAGAATTCTGCAGTTCCGCTCGCTGGAGCGGTTTTTCCAGCACGGCCGCTGCGCCACGACTCAGCGCCACACTCATGTCCGCATCGCCGGCGATGACCACGACCGGAATTGATGCAAATTTTGGCGAATCATGCAGCTGCAGCAAAAAATTCCACCCGTCTATGCCCGGCAATTTCACGTCGAGGGTGATGAGGTTGAGCGGAATTTTGCGGGCGAGAACGAGCGCCTCCTCGCCGGTGGATGCTACAACCACCGCGAAACCTTCGGCTTCGAGGAAAAGACGGACGAGCTTCGCCGACTTGTGGTCGTCCTCGACCACCAGGGCAGTGGACGTTGCCCCTGACTCAGCCACTTCGGTAACGCCGTCACGGAGACCCGGGAAAAAGAATTCGGAATCGTGGTCAGCCGTGGCGATCACTTCGGGCAGGGAGCCTTCCCCGAGTGCAGTATCGTTCTCGTCCCCGGGTATCAAAGATTGCTGCGGTCCGGAGCCGGAAGATGCTCTGACCACGGCGCTGGCATTGGGCGCTGACGCCGTATCGGCAAGCGGATCGCCGTCGGTGGTCGTTCGGCCAGCACGGCGCGGCAGTCCGTTGGCTGACGATGACACAGCTCCGTCGAACGGTGTGCCTGCGTCGTCAGTCGAGCTCCGCCATTCAGAATTGTTCTCGACCCGGTTGTCGGTGTAAGTAACGGGACGAAAACTATTCATGAAACTCTCCGATGGGGCTGTGAAACCGTTGCGCACTGTGCCATTCCAGCCAGAAGCTGAATGCACATGGGGGATAGCCGCATCCGCTCGGCAATTTTGTGAATACCGGGACGCAACCAAGTAGAGGAAATTTCCTCACTATTAGGTATACCACGAACCACGACGTGTCTAATAACGGCTGCGTAGTGACGGCGGATGCCACTGTGCGCGCGGTCCGTCGGCATCCGCTTTCCTCGCCCCGGTTAAACACGTCGGGCCGCATCCCGAAAGATGCGGCCCGACGTGCGCAGTCACACTGCGTAGCTGTGAAACAGCGCTGTGGTTGAGCTGTGGTGCTAGTTGCCGCCGGAGAGCTTCTCGCGGAGAGCCGCGAGTGCTTCGTCGTCGGCGAGCGTGCCGGCGCCAGCCGACTCGCTCGAGAAAGCAGAGCCGGCCGGTGCGACGTCGCTGGGGGCAGCGATCTCGTCGTTCGCGGTCGAAACCTGCTTCTTGTGGGCTTCCCAGCGAGCCTGGGCTGCAGCGTAGTCCTGCTCCCACTTTTCGCGCTGCTCGTCAAAGCCTTCGCGCCACTCGTTGGTCTCGGAGTCGAAGCCCTCGGGGTACTTGTACTGGCCCTTGTCGTCGTACTCGGTGAGCATTCCGTAGAGCGCCGGGTCGAACTCGGTGCCGTCGGGGTCGACGCCATCGTTAGCCTGCTTGAGGCTCAACGAGATGCGGCGACGCTCGAGGTCAATGTCGATGACCTTGACGAAGACCTCGTCGCCGACCGAGACAACCTGCTCGGCGAGCTCGACGTGCTTGCCGGAGAGCTCGCTGATGTGCACGAGGCCCTCGATGCCCTCTGCGACGCGAACGAACGCGCCGAACGGAACGAGCTTGGTGACCTTACCCGGTGCAACCTGGCCGATGGCGTGGGTGCGGGCGAAGACCTGCCACGGGTCTTCCTGCGTTGCCTTGAGGGACAGCGAGACGCGCTCGCGCTCGAGGTCAACTTCGAGGATCTCGACGGTGACTTCCTGGCCAACTTCAACGACCTCGCTGGCGTGCTCAATGTGCTTCCAGCTGAGCTCGGAAACGTGAACCAGACCATCGACGCCGCCGAGGTCGACGAACGCGCCGAAGTTGACGATCGAGGAGACGACGCCCTTGCGGACCTGTCCCTTCTGGAGGTTGTTGAGGAACGTGGTGCGGCTTTCGCTCTGCGTCTGTTCGAGCAGGGCGCGACGCGACAGCACAACGTTGTTGCGGTTCTTGTCGAGTTCGAGGATCTTCGCTTCGATTTCCTGGCCCAGGTACGGGGTCAGGTCGCGAACGCGACGAAGTTCGATGAGCGATGCCGGCAGGAAGCCGCGCAGGCCGATGTCGACGATGAGTCCACCCTTGACGACCTCGATGACCGAACCGGTGACAACACCGTCGGACTCCTTGATCTTCTCAACGTCGCCCCATGCACGCTCGTACTGAGCGCGCTTCTTGGAGAGGATGAGGCGGCCTTCTTTGTCTTCTTTCTGAAGAACGAGGGCCTCGACCAGGTCGCCAACCTTGACAACCTCAGAGGGGTCAACGTCGTGCTTGATGGAAAGTTCGCGAGAGGGAATGACACCCTCAGTCTTGTACCCAACGTCGAGGAGAACCTCGTCGCGGTCGATCTTCACTACGGTGCCCTCGATGAGGTCTCCGTCGTTGAAGAATTTCAGAGTCTTTTCGACCGCGGCAAGAAAGTCTTCAGCAGATCCAATGTCGTTGATGGCGACCTGCTTGGGTGCCCGTTCGGTCGTTGCGATTGTCATGTAGTAGTTGCTCCAGGATGGACATAGTCGGGCCAGACGCGAAAAATAGTTCAGGTGTTTTTGGATGCTCCGCGGTACAGAAAGACCGTGGAACGCTCCGCGCATGGCAGCGGATAGGCGTCACAAATGTGACACTCCATACTAGCTACCCGACTCCCCCGCGGGCAACTCGACCACCCCGCCGGTCGCCGACACAAACGGATGCCCTACTTCAACAGCGTAGAACGCAGCGTGTCCAGCCCGACGCCGCCGAGGTCGAGGGCGGCGCGGTGAAACTCCTTGATCGAGAAGGCGGCGCCCTGGCGCTGCTGTGCAGCGTCGCGCAGCTGCTCCCAGATGCGCTGGCCGACCTTGTAGGAGGGGGCCTGGCCCGGCCAGCCCAAGTAGCGGTTGACCTCGAATTTGACGAAGCTCTCGTTCATGTTGACGTTCTGGCCGAGAAATTCGAAGGCGTAGTCGGCGGTCCAGGGGCCGGAGCCGTCGGGCAGTTGCTTGCCGAGGTGCACCCCGATATCGAGCACCACGCGAGCTGCGCGCATCCGCTGCCCGTCGAGCATGCCGAGACGGTCGGCCGGGTCGTCGAGGTAGCCGAGTTGTTCCATCAGGCGTTCGGCGTAGAGCGCCCAGCCCTCGGCGTGGCCCGAGGTGCCGGCCAGCTGGCGGCGCCAGGTGTTGAGCTTGGCACGGTTATAAACGGCCTGCCCGATCTGCAGGTGATGGCCGGGCACGCCCTCGTGGTACACGGTCGTCAGTTCACGCCAGGTGTCGAATTCGGTGACGCCCACCGGAACGGACCACCACATGCGGCCGGGCCGGGAGAAGTCGTCGGTCGGGCCGGTGTAGTAGATGCCGCCCTCCTGGGTGGGGGCGATCATGCACTCGATGGTTTTGATCTCGTCGGGAATGTCGAACTGGGTCTCAGCCAGGTCGGCGACGGCTTTGTCGCTGGTTTTCTGCATCCACTCCTGCAGCGCCTGGGTGCCGTGCAGTTTACGGCTCGGGTCGGTGTCGAGGTAGGCGATGGCTTCGAGCACGCTGGCGCCGGGCTTGATCTGGTCGGCGACTTTCTCTTGCTCTTCAACCATGCGGGCGAGTTCTTCGATGCCCCACTCGTAGGTCTCATCCAGATCGATGGTGGCGCCAAGAAAGCGGCGGGAGGCGAGGGAGTACAGGTCACGGCCGATCGCGTCGTTTTCGGTGGCCTTACCCTCGAGCTCGTCGCGGAAGAAGGTGGCGAGCTTGTCGTACGCGGTCGCCGATTGGCGAGCACCGAGGCCGAGATCCTTGGCCAGGGAGGCGGGTAGGGTTCCGGTGTCGAGCGAGGCATTCGCGGTGAATTCGGCGAAGAACCCGTCGTTGGAAGCGTGGCGCTGGGCCTGGGCGAATACCTCCCGCACCTGCCGGCGCGCCGGTGTCACACCGCGTTCGATGCCGCGGCGCAGGGTCTCGATGTAGCCGTCGATGGCTGCCGGCAGGTTGCCGAGACGGCTGGAGATGTTGGCCCAGTCCTCGACGGTTTTCGTGGGCATGAGGTCGAAGATTTCGCGGATCTCCTGCGCGGGCGAAGCGATGACGTTGAGGTCGCGGAGCTGCAGCTGCGCGTCGGAGCTTTCAACGGTGAGCGACAGTTCGCTGCGCAGGTCGGTCTGCGTGACTTCGTCGACGCTGTCCACCGGGCGGGCGGCATCCAACTGCGTGATCGTCGTCTTCGCCGCGTCGAGGAACCGTTCATGACCGGCCGGGGAGTAGTCGCCGTAGCGACCGTCTCCCGCGGTACGGCCGATGTAGGTACCCACGGTGGGGTCGAGGTCGGCGAGGGTGTCCACCCACTCTTCGGCGATCTGGTCGATGGCCGTGGGAGTGCGCTGGATGTCGTTTGTCATGCATCGAGCCTAGAACACGGCGGTTCGTTGCGAACCCCCCAATTGGGGAAATTGGCCGGTCAACGCGACAGAGTGAGTCGCTCGGAAACCGGGCGGGGGAGGACGCTGTGGGCCCCCTCAGCCTGTCATCCGCGCTCAGTTGGACTAGTGAGCGGCAGCGTCCCAGTTGGCGCCGCGACCGACCTGCACGGTCAGCGGAACGAGCAGGTCGGCAGCGGACTCCATGTTGTGGGTGACGACCTGGCGAAGGGCGTCCCACTCCCCCGGGGCCACATCGAAAATCAATTCGTCGTGCACCTGCAGCAGCATGCGGGACTCCATCGAGGCATCCGTCAGATCGGCGGCGATACCGTTCATGGCGATCTTCATAATGTCGGCCGCCGAGCCCTGGATCGGCGCGTTCAGTGCCGCTCGTTCGGCGTTGTCGCGCAGCACCCGTTTCGGGCTGGCCAGGTCGGGGAACGGCCGCCGCCGCCCGAAGATGGTCTCGGTGTAACCGTCGACCTTGGCCTGCTCGACGACGTTGCGCAGGTAGTCGCGCACCGCACCGAACCGCTCGAAGTAGTCGGTCATGAGCTGCTTGGCCTCTTTGGTGTCGATGCGAAGCTGTTTGGACAGTCCGAAGGCGCTGAGGCCGTAGGCGAGCCCGTAGCTCATGGCCTTGACCTTGCTGCGCATTTCGCCGGACACGTCGGCGGGATCGACACCGAAAATGCGGGAACCGACGAACCGGTGCAGGTCTTCGCCGGCGTTGAACGCTTCGATCAGGCCGGCGTCTTCGGAGAGGTGCGCCATGATGCGCATTTCGATCTGGGAGTAGTCGGCGGTGAGCAGGCTCTCGCTGTCGGCGCCGGCCTGGAAGGCCGCGCGGATGCGCCGGCCTTCCTCGGTGCGCACCGGGATGTTCTGCAGGTTCGGGTCGTTCGAGGAGATGCGGCCGGTAGTGGTGCCGATCTGCACGTAGGTGGTGTGGATGCGGCCGGTCGTGTCGATGGCCTTGTCGAGGGTTTCCACGATCTGGCGCAGCTTGGTGGCGTCGCGGTGTTTGAGCAGCAGGTCGAGGAACGGATGCGGGTTGCTGGCCTGCAGGTCGGCGAGAGCGCCGGCATCCGTTGAAAAACCGGTCTTGTTGGCGCGGGTCTTGGGCATCTCGAGCTGGGTGAACAGCACGTCTTGCAGTTGCTTGGGTGAACCGAGGTTCACCTCACGGCCGATCTCCGCGTAGGCGGCGGCGGCGAGGCTGGCCGTACTCGCACCGAGCTCGGCGGACAGTTCGGCGAGCTGCTCGTGCGAGACGCTGACGCCGGCCAGTTCCATGTCGGCCAGGGCCAGCAGGGTCGGCAGTTCGATCTCGAGCAGCAACTTGAGCGAGCCGGGGTCGAGGACTTTCTCGACGGCGGCAAACAGGCGCAGGGTGAACCAGGCCTGGGCGGGAGCGCCGGCCTGCTGGGTCTCGTCGGGAACGAGCTGGTTGGGGTCGGCGATGGGCACGGTCTCGTCGAGGTAGCGCGACACGAGGTCGGCCAGGGTTTTGTCGGGGCCGCCGGGGCGGAAGAGCCAGGCGCCGACCAGGGTGTCGAAGGCGAGGCCGGCGAAGGGCAGCCCGCTGCGACGCAGCGCCTTCACCTGGTGTTTGGCGTCGTTCATGATCTTCGGAGCTGCGCTCGCGAGCCACGCTTCGAGCGGGGCGTAGTCCTTACGGCCGGGCTGCCAGGGGAGGTTGATGGTTTCGGTCGGGCTGGCCAGCCCGAAACCGATTGCCTTGCCGTCCTGCACCTCCACCGTGAGGCCAAGGCCCGCCGGGTGAGTCACGGTGGCCCGGTCGAGCCAGGATTGCAGCTCTTCGTCGAGCAGATCCTGCGCGACGGGCGCCTGCACGGCGGGGACCTCCACAATGACGGTAACGGATGCTTCAACCGCCGGGTCCTCGCCGGCCAGCTTGAGCACCCGGTCGAGCAGGGTTTTGAATTCGAGGCGGGTGAAGATGTCCCGCACCGCGTCGGTGTCCATGGCGCCGCGTTCGAGCGCGGCGACGGCCATCGGCAGCTCCAGGTTGGTGACCAGGCGGTTGAGCCGGCGGTTGCGAATCGCGTTCTCCTTCTGCTCGCGCAGGTTGTTGCCAACGACCCCCTTGATCTCGTCGGCGTGTTCCAGGATGCCATCGAGGCTGCCGTACAGGCCGAGCCACTTCACGGCGGTCTTTTCGCCGACCTTGCTGATGCCGATCAGGTTGTCGCTGGTTTCGCCGACGAGCGCGGCCACGTCGGGGTACTGCTCCGGTTCGATGCCGTAGCGTTCGCGCACCCGAGCCGGGTCGTAGCGGGTGAGGGCGGACACGCCCTGGCTGGCCGGGTAGAGCAGGGTGACGGTCTCGTTGACCAGCTGAATGGCATCGCGGTCGCCGGAAACGACGAGCACGTTGTAGCCGGCTGCGCTGCCTTCGACCGAAAGGGTCGCGAGGATATCGTCGGCCTCGAAGTCTTCCTTGGTAATGGTGGTGATGTTCATCGCGGCGAGGGCTTCCTGCAGCAGCGGAATCTGGCCGAGGAATTCCGGCGGCGTCGCATTGCGGGTGCCCTTGTATTCGGGGTATTCCCGGGTGCGAAAGGAAGCACGGGAAATATCGAAGGCGACCGCGAGGTGGGTCGGCTTCTCATTGCGCAGCAGGCTGAGCAGCATCGACAGAAAGCCGTGGATGGCGTTCGTATGCTGCCCGGCGTGGGTCTGGAAGCTGTCCACTGGCAGGGCGAAGAACGCCCGGAATGCCAGGGAATGGCCGTCGATGATCATCAGGGTAGGCTTTTCGGAGTCCAACACTCCCCCAGCCTACAAGTGTCTTCCTGCGTGGGCTCCCCCGACCAAAGGTGATCATGTTCAACACGACTGACGATGCACTCGCCTGGGTTCAGCAGCGCGGTGGCGGAGACCTCGCCGACAAGATGGGGCTGGAGTTCACCGAATTCACGATTGACCGGGCAGTGGCACGGATGCCCGTGGCCGGCAACACGCAACCGGCCATGCTCATGCACGGCGGCGCCTACGTCGTGCTCGGCGAGTCCCTCGGCTCAATGGCAGCAAATCTGCACGCCGGACCGGGCAAGCTCGCCGTAGGCATTGAGATCAACGCCTCGCACAACCGCTCGGCGACGTCGGGCTACGTGACCGGGGTCTGCACGCCGATTCACCTCGGCCGTACGCTCACCACGCACGAGATCGTGGTCACCGACGACGCCGGTCGACGCTGCTCGACGATTCGCATCACCAATATCATCAAGGACCTGCCGCCGCGCGCCTAGTTGGCTGCGTAGCCGGGCTTTTCCGCGCGGTCTGACTTCTCTGCGCGGTCTGACTTTTCTGCGGGGTCCGGCTCCACCAGGCTGATGAACGCACTGAGTTCGGTGACACCGGCCGGTGTCACCGGCAGATACTGGGTCAACGCCGGCGAATAGACCAGGTACGCGGCCCATTTCGCGCGTGAGATGGCGACGTTCAGGCGGTTCTTCATGATCAGGAACGACAGGCCGCGCGGCACATCCTCGGCCGAACTGGCCGCAAGCGTAACGATCGCGACGGCGGCCTCCTGGCCCTGGAATTTGTCGACGGTGCCAACCCGCACGCCCGGGTAACCTGCAGCGTCGAGGGACTGCCGCACCAGGGTGAGCTGGGCGTTGTACGGCGTGACGACGATCACGTCGGCTTCGGTCAGCGAGTCATTCAGCCGGTCGGCACTCGGGTCGGTCCACAGCCGGCCGAGCGTGGTCTGCACGAGGTTTACCACGACATGAGCTTCTTCGGGTGAGGAGATGGCGTTGCCGGTGTGCACGACGGGCACCGCGTGCACACCGGGCGCAACGCCGGCGAGCGACCGGGTCGAGGTGACCGGGTTAGCGCGCAGCAGGCCGTCATAGGACAGTCGGGAGACGGGAGCGGTCACCGCCGGATGCATGCGGCGACTTTCGGCGAGAAAATAGCCCCGGTCGGCGGGCAGCACGTCGTGGCCGGCGGCGACCCAGCCGAGCGCGGACTGGTCGATTGGCTCGGGATGGGTGCCCTGACTGACCTGCGGTAGTTGCTGCGGGTCGCCCAGCAGCAGCAGGTTCTGGGCGCCCACACTCGACGCGATCGTCGAAGCGAGTGAGAACTGCCCGGCTTCGTCGACGACCAGCAGATCGAGGCTGTGGCGTGGCACGCGGGCCGGATTGCTGAAGTCCCAGGCGGTGCCGCCGATCACGAATCCGGTCTCGGCATGGTCGAGCGCGAAGAGCAGCTGGCCGTCCTTCGGCAGTACAGTGAAGGCGGCATCGGCCGGGTCGGCCCCGGTCTTCGCCACCTTGCCAACGAGGTCCGGATCGAGCCCCGCCGAGACGACAGCGCAAAGAAGATTCTCGACGACCGCATGGGATTGCGCGACGACACCGATCTTCCAACCGTGCTGCTGCACGAGCGCGGTCATGACGTGGGCACCGAGATAGGTTTTGCCGGTCCCGGGCGGCCCCTGAATCGCGAGGTAGGAGTGGTCGAGGTCGAGCAGCGTCGCAATGACGGCGTCGATCGTGGTGCCAGCGGCCCCGACGGCCGTCAGCTGCCCCGTGCGGGTACGCGGCGGAGTGCGGCGCAGAATGTCGATCATCGGGTCGCTCGGCCAGCGCGGCTGGGCGTCGACGATGGCAGCGGCCCATTCATCGATGGCGGGCTTCTGCTGCATCGGCCGCGGCGGGGCAGCCGGCGCGAGGGCGCTCGGCCGGTGATCGTATCGAGCAACGTCTTTGAGGAGCGTCTCTTCGACCAGGATGCCACCGTCGTCGCTGACCTCGAGCACTTTCACGGCGCGGTGGGTGCGCGCGCCGTCGGAGGTATCCGGGTTGGGGAACGGCCCCGGGTAGTCGTAGAGCAGGTACGGGCCGGTCTGGTCGCCCGGTTTGATACTGCTGCCGGGTGCAAGTCGTCCGCGCAGCCACAGGTGCCGGCGGTCGACGCGCTGCTTACCCTCACGAAACCAGTCGCGTTCCACGGCAACGTGTTCAACGACGAGCACGTCGCGGGTGTCCTGCCATTCGTCGATCGGGTACTCGAGTCGAAAGTAGTGTCCCCACCAGAAACTCTTCTGCTCGCGGCGGTGATAGTCGATCGCGGCGGCAGCGAAGGCGGCCGCGGTCTGGTCGATGCTGCGCGGGGCATGGCTGACCGGGGCCGCGAGGGCGAGCAGGGAGTCCCGCACGGGCGACGGCTCTACCGTGTCGGCATCCGCTTCGAGTGGCGTGCCAGCAGTGCGGATGCCGGCCCCGCGTGCCAGCGCGCGCAGCCAGTCGCGCAGGCGCAGCGTTGACACGCAGTCGTAGCGGTTGTAGTCGACGATGGAGTCGAGCATGCGCTGCGCTTCGGCCCGATCTCCGTGCTCGTGCAGGTCGCGGGCTGCGGCGTATTCGGTGATGGAATCGGCCGCGTTGGTGACCTCGCCACCGCGCAACTCGGCGCCCATGTAGAGGGGTTCGAGCTTCTTGATCGAGTAGGAACGCGACCCCACGCGCATCGTCTTGCGAACCACCGGGTACAGGTCGACCAGCACGTTCTCACGCAACAGCTGGTCGATCTGGTCTTCGCCGACGCCGTGCCGAGCGGCCAGGCTGAGTAGGTGGGTGCGCTCGTACGCGGCGTAGTGGTACACGTGCATGCCAGGAAACCGAGCTCGGCGATCGGCGAGGTAAGCCAGAAAGTCGGTGAGCGCCACGCGCTCCTCGGCCCAGCTGTGTGCCCAGAAGGCATGAAAGGTTTCATCGGTGTCGACCAGTCCGAACAGGTAGTCGAGGCCCCACTGCGTGCTGGTGCCCGCGGTCGCGCTGCCTTCCGTCACGTCTCCCTCCGTCACGTCTCCCTCAGACGCGGCTCCCTCAGACGCGCCTCCCTCAGACGCGCCTCCCTCAGAGTAGAGCGGGTCGCCCTCGAAGTCGAAGAAGATGTCGCCGGGGTTCGGTTCGGGCAACACCATCAGTGCACCCGCGTTGTACAGGTCAACCGGCGGGGCAGTGCCCGCCACCGCCTGCAGCTGCAGCCGCGCCTGCGTGCGCAGGGCGGTGAGCGTCGACTCGGCCATTCCGTCGGTACTGCCGGTCGATGCCGCGAGGTCGTCAATGGTGCGGATGCCGCCGGCCGCCAGCCGGGCACGCTGCGAAAGCCGCAGCCCGGCAACCAGCAGCGGATCGCGCTGCTCCTGCACCTCGGTCTCACAGCTGGCACAACGCCCGCAGACGGTGTACCGCGGGTCTCCCCAGGCGACGGCGACGGTGTCGGCGAGACGCTCGGCAATGATCTGCACCAGCCGCTGCCGGCGTTTGCGATAGACCGGCCGAATGTCGGCGAGGCGGTGCACGCTCACGGAACCGTCGCCGAGCAGCAGTTCGACCGAACGAGCCGTGGCAACTCCGATGCGCTCCAGTTGCTCGGCGTAGGCGGCGAGCTGCAGCAGCGCTGTAACCCGGGCATGCCGGGCGAGTTTGGTGTCCTGCAGCAGCCAGGAACCGTCGCTCTGGCGCACGATGAAGTCGGCGAACCCGAGGAAGGCGATGTCTGCGGTGGGCGAGCCGAAGTCGGGGTCAAACAACGTGGCCTGAAAGATGACTTCAGCGCCAGTGCTGAAAGCGAGCCGCGTGTCGTCGGCGGCTGTCTCGAGGGCGGGGCGGTGCATCCGCTCTGGACGGACAATTTCGACCACAGATTGGTCGAGCCGGTACCGCTCGAGCACCCGGTGTTCGTGCTGGTCGCCGAGCCGCGAGGTGCGTTGCAGCATGGCGTCGACCGGGTCGGCCACGACGTCGATGCGGCCGAGCCGCGCGTCGATGCGGCGCAGGAAGGCAAATTCGCAAACGGATGCCGCGCTCAGGTCACTTGCGCTCGTGACCACGCTGCCGTCCAGTAAAAACATGCGCCCACCCTTGCTCTTTTTCGAGCGTATCGGACACCACCGACATACAATTCGAACCGCCAGCCGGCCACCAGTCCCGGCCGCAACGCACGACGGCCCGGCAGGATCTGCCGGGCCGTTCTCTGGAACTTTTCTACTTCTTGGCGCTGAGCTGCTCGATGATCGCCTGCGACACGTCGTGCATGGTGAGGCGACGGTCCATCGAGGCTTTCTGAATCCAGCGGAAGGCCTCCGGCTCGGTCAAGCCCATCTTCTCGTTCAGCAGGCCCTTGGCCCGGTCGACGAGCTTACGGGTCTCGAACCGTTCGACCAGGTCGGCGACCTCGGCCTCGAGGGTGATGATCTGGCTGTAGCGCGAGAGGGCGATCTCGATGGCCGGCAGCAGGTCGTTGGGGGTGAAGGGCTTGACGACGTAAGCGAGGGCGCCGGCTTCCGTGGCGCGCTCCACCAGTTCCTTCTGGCTGAATGCGGTCAGCAGAACCACCGGAGCGATGTGCTCCTTGGAGAGGCGTTCAGCCGCGCTGATGCCGTCGAGCTGGGGCATCTTGACGTCCATGATGACCAGGTCGGGGCGGAGCTCCCGTGCCAAGGCGACCGCAGTTTCTCCGTCACCGGCTTCGCCGACGACTTCAAAGCCGTTGTCGCGCAGAATCTCGACGATGTCGAGGCGGATGAGGGATTCGTCCTCAGCGACGACAACGCGGCGCGGAGGGGTGGGGGTGCTGTCTTGGTCGGTCACGAGGAAAGCCTACGGTATTCTGAACGAGTAGTTGTAAGCCGGTGTGGCGGAATGGCAGACGCGGAGCACTCAAAATGCTTTGTTCGCAAGGACGTGTGGGTTCGAGTCCCACCACCGGTACCAGAAATCACGGCCAGTTTGTGTTGTCACGCCCGCACCCGTCAGGCTGGACCGATGATGAATAACATGGCGTATTGGGGCTACCTGTCGTTACTGATCTATCCGGCGCTGATCGCACTGGGGTTTTGGGCGGCCTATTTCGTGATTCGAAACGCCATCCGCTCGGGGCTGCGGCAGCACCAGGAATGGCTGGACACGCGACCAGAGAAGCCTCCCGTTCTATAAAACGCACGCACAAAAGCCCCGCCCGAGATGATCGGGCGGGGCTTTTCGCGTTAAGGCTTACTTCTTGACGTACGCCGGTGCGACCTCGTTGTGGGCGTCGCCCACGCGGTGCACGCGAATGTCGTTGGTCGAGCCGACAATTCCGGGAGGGGAACCGGAGATGACGACGACCTTGTCACCGACTTCGGCAAGGCCCTGACCGATGAGAATGTCATCGACCTGACCGAACATGGCGTCGGTGTGGGTCACCGGCTCCACCAGGTAGGTCTGGATGCCCCAGGTGAGGGCCAGACGACGACGGATCCCCGGCTCCGGCGTGAACGCCAGCATCGGAATCTTCGAACGCAGCCGCGACATGCGTCGCGCTGAGTCACCGGACTCGGTGAAAATGCACAGGAATTTGGCGTCAACGAACTCGGCGACCTCGATGGCGGCCAGCGTGATGGCGCCACCCTGGGTGCGCGGACGATTGGTGAGCTTGCCGATGCGCTCCAGGCCGTGAATCTCGGTGGATTCCACAATGCGAGCCATGGTCTGCACCGTGACGACGGGGTACTCTCCGACGCTGGTCTCACCGCTGAGCATGACGGCATCCGCACCGTCGAGCACGGCGTTGGCGACGTCGCTGGTTTCGGCGCGGGTGGGCACCGGGCTCAGAATCATTGATTCGAGCATCTGCGTGGCGACGATGACCGGCTTGGCCATGCGGCGGGCGATCTCAACAGCCTGCTTCTGCACGATCGGCACGGCTTCGAGCGGGAGCTCAACTCCGAGGTCGCCACGGGCGACCATGATCGCGTCGAAGGCGTCGACGATCTCTTCGAGGTTGTCGACGGCCTGCGGCTTTTCGATCTTGGCGATCACCGGAACGCGACGGCCTTCTTCGGCCATGATCTCGTGCACGCGGGTGATGTCCTCGGCACTGCGCACGAAGGAGAGCGCGATGAGGTCAGTGCCGAGGCGGAGGCCCCAGCGCAGGTCCGCTTCGTCCTTCTCGGACAGGGCGGGCACGTTGACGGCCACGCCGGGCAGGTTGATGCCCTTGTTGTTGGAGACGGGACCGGCGACGATGACCTTGGTGGTGACGACGACGCCATCCGTTTCAACGACCTGCACCTTGACCTTGCCATCGTCGATGAGCAAAAAGTCGCCCGGGTGCACATCGTGCGGCAGACCCTTGAAGGTCGTGCCGGACAGTTCCTTGGTGCCGAGCACATCTTCGGTGGTGATCTTGAAGATATCGCCGACGGCGAGGTCGTACGGGCCGCCCTCAAACTTGCCGAGACGAATCTTCGGGCCCTGCAGGTCCACCATGACGGCGACGGCGCGGCCAGAGTCGTTCGCGGCCTTGCGCACGTTGGCGTACACGCTTTCGTGTACCTGATAGTTGCCGTGGCTCAGGTTCATGCGACAGACGTCAACGCCCGCGTCAATGAGCGCCCTGATCTGCTCGTAGCTGGACGCTGCCGGCCCGAGGGTGGCAACGATTTTTGCGCGTCTCATACTGGTGAATCTCCAATTTCCGCGCCCAGAGGGCGCAATTACAGCGTAGTGAGGGAAAACTCAGGGTTAGAGAGCGAAGGACCGGTCGGTCGGCTTCACGGGAGAGGGCAATTGCGTCTTGCCTTCCAGGAACTGGTCAACCGCGGCCGCTGCGGCTCGTCCTTCAGCGATGGCCCAGACGATCAAGGACTGGCCGCGACCGGCGTCCCCGGCGACGAAGACACCCTCGTGGCTGGTCTGATAGTTACCGTCGCGTTCCACGTTGCCGCGGTTGTCGAAGGGAAGCTTCAGCTGGTGGCTGAGTTCGTCCGATTCCGGCCCGGTGAACCCCATCGCGAGCAGCACGAGGTCAGCAGGAATTTCCTTCTCCGTGCCGGCCTTGGGAACGCGACGTCCGTCGAGGTATTCGGTTTCGGCAATGCGAATGGCACGCACCTCACCAAAGTCGTTGGCCAGAAATTCGACCGTCGACGCGAGGTATTGGCGGGTGCCGCCCTCTTCGTGTGCGCTCGATACCTCGAACAGGGTCGGCGACATCGGCCACGGCTGGCTGTCCGGGCGAGTCGTGCCCGGCTGCTTGCCGATCGCCAGGTTGGTGACGGATGCTGCCAGCTGGCGGTGCGCTGTGCCGATGCAGTCAGCTCCGGTGTCACCACCACCGAGCACCACGACGTGCTTGCCCTCAGCGGTGATCTGCGCTTCGAGGCTTCCGCCGGCGCCTAACTTGTTCTGCTGCACGAGGTATTCCATGGCGAAGTGCACACCGGGCAGGTCGCGCCCGGGAATCGGCAGGTCCCGAGGAACCATGGCTCCGGTCGCCACCACGACGGCGTCATACCGGGCGCGCAGGTCGTCCCAGGTGATGTCCATACCGATGTTGACGTTGGCGCGGAACCGGGTTCCCTCCGCCGTCATCTGCGCGAGGCGCAGTTCGAGGTGTTTCTTCTCCATCTTGAAGTCGGGAATGCCGTAGCGCAGCAGCCCACCGATACGGTCGTCGCGTTCGAACACGGCGACCGTGTGGCCGGCGCGGGTCAGCTGCTGGGCTGCGGCCAGGCCGGCGGGGCCGGAGCCGACGACGGCGACAGTCTTGCCAGTCAGGCGTCCGGGTGGTTGCGGCTGCACCCAGCCCTTGGCGAAGGCCTGGTCAATAATCGACACCTCGACCTGCTTAATGGTGACGGCAGGCTGATTGATGCCGAGCACACACGACGATTCACAGGGCGCCGGGCAGAGCCGTCCGGTGAACTCGGGAAAGTTGTTGGTCGAGTGCAGGCGTTCGATGGCCGCTCGGCCCTCGTCGCGCCAGACCAGGTCGTTCCACTCGGGAATGAGGTTACCGAGCGGGCAGCCCTGGTGACAGAACGGTACTCCGCAGTCCATGCAGCGGCCGGCCTGCCGTTTGAGTACGGCCGCGTCACCCTGCTCGTAGACCTCTTTCCAGTCCATCAAGCGGATGGCCACAGGCCGTCGAGCGGGAAGCTCACGTTCCGTGTCCTTGAGAAATCCCTTCGGATCAGCCATTGGTTACCTCCAAAATTCGATTCCAAACAACGAGACCGTCGGGATCGAGTCCCTCGTCGACGGCCGTCTGCCTGGTCTCCAGCACGGCCGCGTAGTCGCGCGGCAGCACCTTGACAAAAGCGTTCATGGTTTCTTGCAGGTTTTCCAGCATCCGCTTGGCAAGTGCCGAGTCAGTCTGGTCCCGGTGTTGTTCGAGCAGGTCGCGCACGATTTCACGGTCGACGCTGTCGAGAGCAAGCAGCCGCAACTCCCCCGAGGTGAGCGCGTCGCGGTTGACCCGTTCGGCGGTGAGTCCGTAGACGTAGGCCGTGCCACCACTCATGCCGGCACCGAGGTTGCGCCCGGTCTCGCCGAGGATGAGGGCGACTCCGCCGGTCATGTACTCGAGCGCGTGGTCCCCCACGCCCTCGACGACGGCGACGGCACCGGAGTTGCGCACCAGGAACCGTTCACCGACGATACCGCGAATGAACATGCTGCCCTGTGTGGCTCCGTAACCGATGACATTGCCGGCGATGACGTTGTCCTCGGCAGGAAACTGGCTGGTTCGGTCGGGGCGCACAATGATCTGTCCGCCCGACAGGCCCTTGCCGACGTAGTCGTTGGATTCGCCCTCGAGCCGCAGAGTGATCCCGCTCGGCAGGAACGCCCCGAAGGACTGTCCGGCGGCACCGGTCAGCCTGACCTCGATCGACCCAGCGGGCAGGCCGTTTTCGCCGTGCCGCAGGGTGACCTCGTGGCCGAGCATGGTGCCAACGGCGCGTTCGGTATTGCGAATCGGCAGATCGATCTGCACCGTGCCGCCGTGTTCGAGTACGCTCCGGCTTCGGCGAATCAGCTCATTGTCGAAGTGCTTCTCGAGTTCGTGCTCCTGGGCCCTGGCCCACTTGCGCGGTTCGCTCTCGGAGAAATCCGGTCCGCTCAGAATGGGCGAGAGGTCCAGCCCCTGTGCTTTCCAATGGGTGAGCGCACGGTTCACGTTCAGGACTTCACTGTGTCCGATGGCCTCGTCAAGGCTGCGGAATCCGAGTTCGGCGAGGTACTCGCGTACTTCCTGGGCGATGAACTCGAAAAAGTTCACGACGTGGTCGGCCTGACCATTGAAGCGCTTGCGTAGGTCCGGGTTCTGGGTAGCGACACCGACCGGGCAGGTGTCAAGGTGGCAGACGCGCATCATGATGCAGCCGGCGACCACGAGCGGGGCTGAGGCGAAACCGAATTCTTCTGCGCCGAGCAGGGCACCGATCAAAACGTCGCGTCCGCTTTTCAGCTGGCCGTCGACCTGCACCACAACGCGGTCGCGCATGCCGTTGAGCATGAGCGTCTGCTGCGTCTCGGCGAGGCCGAGTTCCCACGGCGTGCCGGCGTGCTTGAGCGAGTTGACCGGGCTCGCGCCCGTTCCTCCGTCGTGCCCGCTGATCAAAATCACGTCGGAGAGCGCCTTGGCGACCCCCGCCGCGACGGCGCCGATACCGGACTGGCTGACCAGTTTGGTGTGGATGCGCGCCTTCGGGTTGGCCCGCTTCAGGTCGAAAATGAGCTGCTTGAGGTCTTCAATCGAGTAGATGTCGTGGTGCGGCGGCGGCGAGATGAGGCCGACGCCGGCCGTGGCGTTCCGGGTACGGGCGATCCACGGGTACACCTTGGTGGGCGGCAGCTGCCCGCCCTCACCGGGCTTGGCGCCCTGCGCGAGCTTGATCTGGATATCGTCGGCGTGGGTCAGGTACATGCTGGTCACGCCAAACCGCCCCGAGGCGACCTGCTTCACCGCGCTGCGCCGAGTCGGGTCGAGCAGACGGTCGAGGTCTTCGCCGCCCTCGCCGGTGTTCGACTTGCCGCCGAGGCGGTTCATCGCGATCGCCAGGGTTTCGTGCGCTTCCTGCGAGATCGAGCCATAGCTCATCGCTCCGGTCGAGAACCGCTTCACGATCTGCGACACCGATTCGACCTCGTCGAGCGGCACGGGCGTGCGCTGGCCGGCGCTGAGGGTGAACATACCGCGCAGCGTCATGAGCGATTCAGCCTGGTCGTCGACCATCTTCGTGTACTCGCGGAAGATGTCATAGCGCTTGGTGCGGGTGGCGTGCTGCAGCCGGAAGATGGTCTCCGGGTTGAACAGGTGTGGGGCACCGTCCCGGCGCCACTGGTATTCCCCGCCGGTCGCGAGGCGCTCGTGTGCGGTCACCGCAGCATCCATTGGGTAAGCGGATGCGTGCCGGGCCAGGTTTTCGACACCGATCACGTCGATGCCGACGCCGCCGAGCTTGCTCGTAGTGCCGGTGAAGTACTGGTCGACGAAGGACTGGGCGAGGCCGACGGCTTCGAAGGTCTGGGCACCAGCGTAGGACGACACGGTGGAGATGCCCATCTTGGACATGATTTTGAGCACACCCTTGCCGAGAGCCTTGATCACGTTGCGCACGGCCTTTTCGGGCGTGACGTTGGTGATGATGCCGCTGCGCACGAGGTCTTCGCAGGTTTCCATGGCGAGGTACGGATTGACGGCTGAGGCGCCGTAACCCATGAGCAGGGCCACGTGGTGCACCTCGCGCACATCGCCGGCCTCGACCACGATGCCGACCTTCATGCGGTTTTCGGTGCGGATCAGGTGGTGGTGCACGGCGGCGATCATGAGCAGCGACGGGATCGGGGCGAGGTCCTGGTTGGAGTCGCGGTCACTCAGCACGATGAACAGCGCGCCGGCTTCGATCGCCTCGTCGACCTCGACGCAGATTGCGGCGAGGCGCTTAGCCAGGGCGTCTGAGCCCTCCTCGAACCGGTACAGGCCGCGAATGGTCGTGGTGGTCCGGCTGCCGACAGCGGGGTCGATGTGCTGGATCTTGGCCAGTTCATCGTTGTCGATGACCGGAAAATCGAGAATGACCTGACGGGCATGTTCCGGACCGGCCGTGAGCAGGTTGCGCTCAGGGCCGAGGCCGAGCTTGAGGCTCGTGACGACTTCCTCGCGAATCGAGTCGAGTGGCGGGTTGGTGACCTGCGCGAACTGCTGGGTGAAGTAGTCGAACATGAGGCGCGGGCGGTCGCTCAAAACCGCGATGGGGGTGTCGCTACCCATGGCGCCGAGTGGTTCGGCTCCGGTGCGTGCCATCGGGGTGAGCAGCATGCGCACCTCTTCTTCGGTGTAGCCGAAGGTGCGCTGACGACGTACAACGGATGCCGGTGGGTGCACGATGTGCTCCCGTTCCGGCAGGTCCTTGAGGTTAATACGCCCCTTCTGCAGCCAGTCGCCCCAGGGTTCGCTGGCCGACAGTTCGGCCTTGATCTCCCGGTCGTCGATGATGCGGCCGGCCACGGTGTCGACCAGGAACATCTGGCCGGGGCGCAGGCGGCCCTTGCGCACCACCCGCGCCGGGTCGATTCCGAGCACGCCGATCTCACTCGCGAGCACGACGAGGCCGTCGTCGGTGATGAGGTAGCGACCGGGACGCAGGCCGTTGCGGTCGAGGGTGGCGCCGACGAGAGAGCCGTCGGTGAAGACGATCGCAGCTGGTCCGTCCCACGGTTCCATGAGCATGGAGTGATATTCGTAGAAGTCGCGACGTTCGTCGTCGAGGTCGGTCTGGTTCTCCCAGGCCTCGGGCACCATCATCATGATGGCGTGCGGCAGGGACCGACCCGACAGGCTGAGCAGTTCGACGACCTCATCGAAGGAGGCCGAGTCGCTCGCGCCGGGCGTGACGATCGGCAGCAGGGGTGCGAGGTCACCGAGCAGCTCGGACTCGAGCTGGGACTGGCGGGCGCGCATCCAGTTACGGTTTCCCTGCACCGTGTTGATCTCGCCGTTGTGGGCGATCATGCGGAACGGCTGGGCGAGCGGCCAGGACGGGAAAGTGTTGGTGGAGTAACGCGAGTGCACCAGGGCGAGCGTCGATACGAATCGTACGTCCGACAGGTCGGGGTAGAACGGTTCGAGCTGCAAGGTCGTGACCATGCCCTTGTAGACCAGGGTGCGGCAGGACAGCGAGACGAAATAGATCTCGAGCTCACGCTCGGCCCGCTTCCGCAGCCGAAAGGTCTGTCGGTCGAGCGCGATGTCGCCGAGCAGGTCGCCGGACTCGGTCGTTCGGGTGCTCTGCACAAACAGCTGTTGGATAGCCGGCATGTTCGCACGCGCCTGGCTGCCGAGGTCTTCCGGATGCACCGGAACCTCCCGCCAGCCGAGGATGGTGAGGCTTTCCTCGTCGGCGATCAGGCTGATGGCCCGCTTGATGGCCGTGCGCGCGGTCGGGTCGGTTGGCAGAAAGACGTTACCGACGGCGTACTGGCCAACGGGGGGAAGCGCGAAATCCGTCACGGCGCGCAGGAAGGCGTCCGGTATCTGGGTGATAATGCCGGCACCGTCACCGGTTCCAGCGTCGGAACCGACCGCACCGCGGTGTTCAAGATTGCGCAGCGCGTCGAGGGCCTGGGTGATAATGTCGTGCCCGGCGGTGCCCCGCAGGGTCGCCACCATGGCAAGGCCGCACGCATCGCGTTCGGCGGCGGGGTCGTACAAACCGGCCGCTTCGGGCATGCTGCTGAAGCGGGAATAGAGAGGTTTCTGCGGCATTGAGACCGTCCTCACGAAATGACTAGCAGTAAGGGACGACGCTGGCCCGAAGGAAATGTGTGCAGGGAGTTGTAGCGGGAACCCTGATCGGGTTCGGCCCTGTTCGAGTTTGCCCGGACCGGGCAGAGCTACGAGTGCGTCGGTTGGGATTCAACCGACGTGAGTCTACAGACGCGACGCGCTCGTGCTTGTGGCTGCGGCCTCGGGTGATTCGGTGTGTTCATCGGCATCATCGCTCTGATCCGCGGAGCTTTGATCAAGATCATCCGAATCGCTGTCATCTAATTCTACCCCAGCGTCCGGGCCATTCCATTCCCGACCGGGAACATAGGCGCTGATCTCTAGTCCGGGGTGACGGTGACGTTGCACGAGGATGATCACCAGGCCGAGCACGATGGCGGCCAGAGCGGCCCAGACGTTGGTGCGGATTCCGAAGTAGATCTCGCTCGGGTCAATGCGAATCGACTCAAAAAAGCTGCGACCCAGTCCATACCAGATGAGATATACGCCGAGCGTCTGACCGAAACGCAGACGGAATTTACGCTCGAGGTAGAGGATGACGGCGACGCCGATCAGATTCCAGATGATTTCGTAGAGAAAAGTCGGGTGGAACAGTGTGTCGGCCGGCAGTCCGACCGGGAAGGCGGCATTGCCGGACTCGATTTCCAGCCCCCACGGCAGGGTCGTCGGCAGCCCGAACAGCTCGTGGTTGAACCAGTTGCCGAGCCGACCGGTGGCCTGGGCGACCAACAAAGCAGGAGCAACAGCATCCGCGAAGCTCCAGAAACGGATACCGGCCATCCGGCAGCCGATATAGGCGCCGACGGCGCCGCCGATCAGCGACCCGAAGATGGCGTTTCCGCCTTCCCAAATGTACAGGGTGCGGAGCAGGTCCGCTCCATCAAAGAAGTAGTCTCCCGGGTGCGTCAGAACATGATAAATGCGGGCTCCGACAATGCCGAGGGGAACGGCCCAGAGGATGATGTCGAGTACAACGCCCGGCTCGGCACCGCGCCTGGTCAGGCGGCGCGAGGTGATGATGGTGGCGAGGACGATGCCGGCGAGAATACACAGCGCATAGGCGTGGATGCGGAACGGGCCGAGGTCGAAGAACTGCCACTCGGGGCTCGGAATACTCGTGCTCAGGAGACTCAACAACACCTAGGTACTACCTTTCATCGTGACTCGCGTCACTTGGGGCGTAAATAATCGAACGCCTCGAACAATTTAGTGTAAAACGCGGCTGCGATTACTGGGGCGCGGAGGCCGGGCGAATATCGCTCGCGCCCGCGGCGAGTTCGAGGGCCAGCCGCGCTACGGCGGTGACTCCCCCGTCGGTGAGCGCCTTCACGAGGGCCGACCCCACGATGGCGCCGTCGGCATAGCCGAGAATTTCCCGTACCTGCTCGGGAGTCGAGATGCCCAGCCCGACACAGGCGCTCGTGCAGCCGACAGCGCGGAGGCGTTCCACCAGAATACGAGCAGCAGAATCGACCCCGGCGCGGGCGCCGGTCGTGCCCATCGTCGAGACGGTGTAAACAAAGCCGCGGCTGGCTTCAATCGCCTGCACCAATCGGGCGTCGGAGGAGGACGGCGCGGCGAGGAAGACCCGGTCCAGCCCGGTGCGTACGCTCGCGGTCATCCAGTTTGCGGCCTCGTCGGGAATAAGGTCGGGGGTGATCAGGCCGGCACCACCCGCGGCGCGCAGGTCTTCGGCGAAACGCTCGACGCCGTACTGCACCACGGGGTTCCAGTAGGTCATCACAAGAATGGGGGCGTCGACCTGTGCGGTGATCGCCTTGACGGCTTCGAATCCGTGGCGCAGCTTGAAGCCGTTCGCCAGGGCCTGCTGCGTGGCAGCCTGAATGACCGGGCCGTCCATGACGGGGTCGGAATAGGGCAGACCGAGTTCAATGATGTCGACGCCGTTGGCGACGAGCGCCACGGCGGCGTCAATGCTCTCAGTCAGGGTCGGGAAACCGACCGGCAGGTAGCCGATGAGAGCGCCGCCGCCCTCGGTGCGCCGCCGTGCGATGGTCTGTTCGACCGTACTCACGGTGTCGTTGGGTGCTGTGACCGTCATGATTGTTCCGCGCCTTCGTCGAGCAGGTCGAAGTACCGGCCGGCTGTTTCCATGTCTTTGTCGCCGCGGCCGCTGAGGTTGATCAGAATGGTCGCGTCCGGGCCAAGCTTCCGGCCGAGCTCGAGCGTGCCGGCCAGGGCGTGCGAGGACTCGATCGCTGGGATGATTCCTTCCGTACGGCTGAGCAGCCGCAGGGCGCTCATCGCGTCGTCGTCGGTGATCGGCAGGTACGTCGCCCGGCCGATGCTGGAGAGCCAGGCGTGCTCCGGGCCGACGCCGGGATAGTCAAGTCCCGCGGAGATCGAGTGCGATTCAACGGTCTGGCCGTCTTCGTCCTGCAGCAGCATGCTGCGGGCGCCGTGCAGCACACCGGGGCGTCCCTTGGTGATGGTCGCTGCGTGGCGCGGTGTATCGACGCCGTCTCCGGCCGCTTCGTAGCCGTACAACGCGACATCGGCATCGTCCAGAAACGCGTGGAAGATGCCCATGGCGTTTGAGCCGCCGCCGACACAGGCCGTGACGGCATCCGGCAGGCTGCCGGTCAGGTCGAGAACCTGTTGGCGAGCCTCCTCGCCGATGATCTTTTGAAAGTCGCGGACCATGGCGGGGAACGGATGCGGCCCGGCCACGGTTCCGAAAATATAATTGGTCGTCTCGACGTTGGTGACCCAGTCGCGCATGGCGTCGTTGATCGCGTCCTTCAGGGTGCGGGAGCCGGACTTAACCGGAACAACCTCGGCACCCAGCAGGCGCATGCGGGCCACGTTCAGTGCTTGCCGCTCGGTGTCGACCTCGCCCATATAGACGACGCATTCGAGCCCGAACAGGGCGGCGACAGTGGCGGTGGCAACTCCGTGCTGCCCAGCTCCGGTTTCGGCGATGACTCGGGTTTTACCGATGCGCTTGGTGAGTAGCGCCTGGCCGAGAGCGTTGTTGATCTTGTGCGAACCGGTGTGGTTGAGATCTTCACGCTTGAGAATGATGCGGGCGCCACCGGCGTGCTCGGCGAAGCGCGGCACCTCGGTAATGATCGACGGACGACCGGTGTAATTGATGTGCAGGTCCATCAGCGCCGCGGCGAAGGCTGGATCCTTCCTGGCGAGTTCGTATTCCGCGGTGAGTTCATCGAGCGCTGCAACGAGGGACTCGGGCACGAACCTGCCGCCGAATTCCCCGAAATATGGGCCGGATTCTGCACGTAAGGATTCTTCTCGTAAAGACATTTATACCGCCAAAAACTCAGAGAGGGTTCGGATGGGATCACTCGTAACAAGCGCTTCGCCGACCAGGACAACATCGGCTCCGGCTGCGCGGTAGTGCGCAACATCGGCTGCTGTCTTGACGGCGGACTCGGCGACGCGAATAACGCCGGAGGGGATTTTATCGGCGAGGGTGCCGAACAGGTTCTGGTCAAGTTCAAAGGTTGACAGGTCGCGGGCGTTGACCCCGACCAGGCTGGCGCCGATGTCGAGGGCGCGACTGACCTCATCCCCACTGTGCGTTTCAACCAACGCCGTCATGCCGAGCTCACGGATGAGGTCGTGCAGGGACAGCAGGGTGGCCTGGTCGAGAGCGGCGACGATGAGCAGCACCAGATCGGCTCCGGCCGCGCGGGCCTCGAACACCTGGTACGGCGTTCCAATGAAGTCCTTGCGCAGAATCGGAATGCTCACCGCAGCGCGCACCTGCTCAAGGTCGGTCAGCGAGCCGTGAAAGCGTCGTCCTTCGGTGAGCACGCTGATGGCGCTTGCCCCGCCGGACTCATAGGAGACAGCCAGCGCTGCCGGGTCAGTGATGGCAGCGAGGGCGCCGCGGCTCGGGCTCGCCCGTTTGATCTCGGCGAGAATCTTGACCCGTTCGGTGGGAGCAAGGGCGTGCAGGGCATCGAGTGCGGGCGGGCGGACGCGCGCAGCGGCTTCCACACTCGCGAACGGGCGGGTGAGTAGGCGTTCTTCGGCGTCAGAAACCGCGCCGGCGAGAAGTTCTTGGAGCACCAGGTGGCCGCGCAGCGGGTCAGTGACCGTGCGGCGTGGCGGTCATGGTGTTTACGCCATAGCCAACCTTGCTCATCACATAGCCAACAACGAGACCGGCGAGCAGCAGGCCGAAGGAGGCCCAGACCAACCAGGGCAGCTCGAAGAAGAATGCGGTCGTACCGATGGTGAAAGCCACCAGCATGATGATGACAGCGGTCCAGGCCGCCGGGGAGTGGCCGTGTCCGGGATCTGACGTATCGATGCTCATGGTTCTCCTCGTAAATACATTCTGCTGTGTACGTTGACAAGCACGTCAAGTCTAGCGGAGCGGATGCGAGCGCTTCAGCGTACGGTCGGGTCACCGCCGCGGCTGAGGTCGTCCCAGTCGCCGACGGAGTCGTTCGCGGCGGAGTCGTTCGCGGCGGAGTCGTTCGCGGCGGGCTCGGCCGGGGTTGCCAGTGGTTGTGCGCCGTGGGGCGAAGCCACTTGTTCAAACCGAACGGCCTGATATTTACGGGTCGGACCCGGCCACCGACCGCTCGTGACGATAATGGCCACACCAACACCCGCCATGACGATCGCAGCACCCATCGCCACGAACGGCCAGGGTGTGATAACCGTGCCGAGCACGCTCAACTGAATCGACTCGTGACCGGCTATTCCCGTGGCGGCGGTCACCGCTGCGGCGCTGGCATCGGCGGGGTCTCGCACCGCCAGGAACGCGGCGAGGAACACCGAGAAGCCGAGGAGCCCCTCGAGGGCACCGAGCACGATGCGAATCAGGCGCCCGGCGATGGTGAGCGCCGCGGCGAGGGCGAACCCGGAGAGCGCGAGGGCGGTCAACGCCGGCGCGGCAATGGCTCCGTCGATCTCCAAGACCTGGGTGCCGGCATCGGGGAGTCCGACTTCGGCCTGCACCCAGACCTGGGTCCAGGCCAGCATGGCGAGCGAACTCGCCGCCAAAACGGAGAGGATGAAAACGAGTTTCAGGCGACGCGCTGACCTCCGTTCTGCCATTAGTGCACCCTCCGCATGGCGTTGGCGATGGCGACTGCTCGCAGCGGGGCTGCCGCCTTGTTCTGCGACTCCTGGTACTCGGACGCGGGGTCGGAATCGGTGACGACGCCGCCGCCGGCCTGCACTCGCGCGATACCGTCCTTGATCGTGGCGGTGCGGATGGCAATGGCGAGGTCGGCGTCGCCGGCGAAGCCGAAGTAGCCGACCACTCCCCCGTACACTCCGCGCTGGGCCGGTTCGAGGGTGTCGATGATCTCGAGCGCCCGCGGTTTCGGCGCGCCAGAGAGCGTCCCGGCTGGGAAGGTGGCGCGGAAGACGTCGATCGCGGTCTTGCCGGGAACCAGGTTGCCCTCGACCGAGGAGACGAGGTGCATGATGTGGCTGAATCGTTCGATACGCATGAACTCGGTCACCTCGACCGAGCCGGCCGTGCACACCTTGAGCAGGTCGTTGCGGGCGAGGTCGACGAGCATGAGGTGTTCGGCCCGTTCCTTGGGATCTTCGGCGAGGTCGATCGCGTAGTCGGCGTCGGCATCCGGTGTCGTTCCCCGCGGTTTGGAACCGGCGATCGGGTGGGTGAAGACGCGTTGGTCTTGCACCTTGACCAGAGCTTCCGGCGAGGATCCGACGATCCAGTATGGGTCGCCTTCGTGCGTTTCGAGGCTGAGCAGGTACATGTACGGGCTGGGGTTTAGGCTGCGCAACACCCGGTAGACGTCGATGGGGTGCGCGGTGCAGACCTGGTCGAAGCGCTGCGAGATGACCACCTGAAACACATCGCCGTCGACGATGTGCTGCTTGCCGATATTGACTGCGGTGAGAAAGTCGTCGCGGGTGGTGCGATTGCGCGGCGAGCTCGGTACTTGCAGGTCGACCTCGGCCAGCCACGCTTCGCTGGGCGCGGCGAGTCGGCCCTGCAGCGAATCGAGGCGCTCGCTCGCGGCAGCCCAGAGCTCGTCGGGCGTGTCGGTGCCATCGTTCAGCACGTTGGCGATGAGCTGCACGGTGCCGTATTTGTGGTCGAGCACGACCAAGTCGGCGACAAAGCTGAAGGACTGGCCCGGAACGTCATAGTCGGCCGGCGGCTGGTGCGGCAGGCGTTCGATCTGGCGAATCGCCTCCCAGCCGATGAAACCGACCAGCCCGCCGGTCAGCGGCGGATGTTCGGGCAGCCGCGGCGTCTGCCAGCGGTCGAACAGGTACGCCAGCGCCTCGAGCGGTCCGAGGGAGACCGCAGACCCGAGTGCGCGCTCGGCGGAGAGCCCATAGTCAATCCAGCGGGTCTCGTCGCCCTGTTGGGTGAGCATTCCGAAGGAGGAAACACCGACGAAGGAGAATCGCGACCAGATGCCGCCCTGCTCGGCGGACTCGAGCAGAAAGCTGCCGGGCAGCCCGTTGGCGAGCTTGCGGTAGATGCCCACCGGGGTCTCGCCGTCGGCGAAGAGTTCACGGATAACCGGAATGACCCGGTGCGCGCCGATCAGGGCATCGAACTGGATGCGGGTGGTCGAGCCGGCGGTGCGGGATCCTGCAGGGTTACCGGTCATTCCGTGGGCCTTTCCATGGTGGTCACGCCGAGGTCGCGCCCGTCGAAGCAGGTGTGGCTGCCGGTGTGGCAGGCCGCTCCGACCTGGTCGACCTGCACCAGCAGGGTGTCGTTGTCGCAGTCGAAGGCAGCGGAGTGCACGTACTGGGCGTGGCCGGAGGTATCGCCCTTGCGCCAGAATTCCTGGCGGCTGCGCGACCAGAACGTGACGCGCCCCTCCGTCAGGGTGCGGCGCAGCGCTTCCCGGTTCATCCAGCCGAGCATGAGCACCTCGTGGGTGTCCCACTGCTGGATGACCGCGGGCAGCAGCCCGGCGTCGTTGAACACCGCGGCGTCGAGCTGATCGGTGAGTTTGGCGTTCGGTTCATCGGCCATTAGCGCACCAGCATTCCCTCGGCGGCGAGCTCCCGCTTGACATCATCGATGGTCAATTGTCCGTTGTGAAAAACGGATGCCGCCAGCACGGCATCCGCGCCGGCCCGGATCGCCGGGGGAAAGTCCTCCACGCGCCCGGCCCCGCCGGAAGCGATCACCGGAACCCGACTGTTGGCGCGCATGAGCGCGATGAGATCGGTATCGAAGCCCGCCTTGGTCCCGTCGGCGTCGATCGAGTTGACCAGGAGTTCCCCCGCGCCGAGTTCGATCGCCTGCCGGGCCCAGGCCACAGCATCCAGGTCGGTTTCGGTGCGACCGCCGTGGGTCGTGACGACGAAGCCGCTCTCCGTGCGAGCGGATCGCTTCACATCGAGGCTGAGGACAATCACCTGGGCGCCGAAGCGATCGGCGATCTCGGCGATCAGGGCCGGACGGGCGATGGCCGCGCTGTTCAATCCGACCTTGTCGGCGCCGCTCGCCTGCAGCCGGGAGACGTCTTCGACACTGCGGATGCCGCCGCCGACGGTGAGCGGAATGAAGACCTGCTCGGCGGTCGCGCTCACGACGTCGTAGGTCGTCGAACGGTTATCGACGGTCGCCGTCACGTCGAGAAAGGTCAGCTCGTCAGCGCCCTGCTCGTAGTAGCGCCGGGCGAGTTCGACCGGATCGCCGGCGTCGCGCAGGTTCTGAAAATTGACGCCCTTGACGACGCGACCGTTGGCCACGTCGAGGCAGGGAATGACGCGCACACTCAGGCTCATCGCTGGTTGTCCTCTCGCGTGGTTAGAGGCGGGCGTTGTGAATGGTGGTGACCAGAATGGCTCTGGCACCGATGGCGTAGAGCTCGTCCATCACGTTGTTCATGTCCAGTCGGGCGATCATAACGCGCACGGCTGCCCACTCAGGGTCGTGCAGCGAGGACACGGTCGGCGATTCGATTCCGGGGGCAAGCGCGGCGGCCGTGTCGAGCAGCGCGACCGGAATGTCATAGTCGAGCAGCACGTATTGGCGGGCCACGAGTACGCCCTGCAGGCGGCGCAGCAGCGTCGCGATTCCGGCCTTGTCGTTGGTGGAGCTGATCAGCACGGCGGTGGATTCGAGGATGACCGGTCCGAAGATTTCGAGGCCGGCCTTGCGCAGTGTGGTGCCGGTGGAGACAACGTCGGCGACGGCATCCGCTACCCCGAGCTGAACCGCTGATTCAACGGCCCCGTCGAGTTCGACCAGGTCGACGGTCACCGAGTGGGTGGCGAGAAAGCGTTCGACCAGGCCGGGATAGCTCGTGGCGACGCGCAGGCCGTCAAGGTCTTTCAGCTCGGTGAAGCGCCCGGCCGGTCCGGCGAAGCGAAAGGTAGAGTCGCCGAAGTCGAGGCTGGCGATTTCCTGCGCCTTGGAGTGGGAGTCCAGCAGCAGGTCGCGCCCGGTGATTCCGACGTCGAGGGCGCCGGAGCCGACATAGGTGGCGATGTCGCGCGGACGCAGGTAGAAGAATTCCACCCCGTTGCGCGGATCGGCGGTGACGAGGTCGCGCGGGTCGCGACGACCGGTGTAGCCGGCCTCGGCGAGCATCTGCGCGGCGGTTTCAGACAACGAGCCCTTGTTGGGCACAGCAATTCTCAGCATGGGGGTACTCTCTCGGTTTTTCGTGCCAGACAAATTTATGACGGATACCAGCGGATGAGCTGGCACGGGTCACAGATGTCGGTAGATGTCCGCCGGAGAGAGGCCCTTCGCGATCATCATGACCTGCAGGTGATAAAGCAGCTGGGAGATTTCGGCAGATGTTTCATCATCGCTCTGAAACTCGGCGGCCATCCACACTTCGGCCGCTTCTTCGACGATCTTCTTGCCAATGGCGTGCACGCCGGCGTCGAGTTCACGAACGGTGCCGGAGCCTTCCGGGCGGGTGCGGGCCTTGTCGCTGAGTTCTACGAACAGGTCATCGAAAGTTTTCACGACTCTAGGTTACCCGCCCGTGACGGTGACTCGCCGCGCGTTCGCGCAGCAGGCCGATCTGTGCGGCCGGATTCGCGGCCCCGAACACACTGGACCCGGCCACGAAGGTGTCGGCACCGGCTCGGGCTGCGATCTCGATGGTCTGCGCGGTGATGCCGCCGTCGACCTGCAGCCAGACGTCGAGTCCGGTCTTCTCCACCTGTGATCGCAGCTGGGAAAGCTTCGGCATGGTCTCTTCCATGAAGCTCTGGCCGCCAAAACCGGGCTCGACGGTCATCACGAGCACCTGGTCGAACTCGTCGAGCAGGTCGAGGTACGGCGTGACGTCGGTACCGGGCTTGAGCGCGATGCCGGCGCGGGCGCCGATCTGCCGCAGCCGCCGGGCCAGCGCCACCGGCTCGGTCGTCGCCTCGGCGTGAAAGGTGACCGAGTAGGCTCCGGCCTCGGCGTAGCCGGGCGCCCACCGTTCCGGGTCGTCGATCATCAAGTGGATGTCCAGCGGCAGCGGCGACACCTGCTGCAGCCGCTCGACCATGCCGAGCCCGAAGGTGAGGTTCGGCACGAAGTGGTTGTCCATGATGTCGACGTGCACGAGGTCGGCGGAGCGGATGCGGGAAAGCTCGCTCTCAAAGTTGGCGAAATCGGCGGCGAGGATGCTCGGATTAATGCGGGTAGCCATCCGTTCAGCTTATCGAGCTTGAAGGAGCCGCTCGGCGCGTCGAGCCTTCAAACCGGGCAGAGCGCTAGCCCTGCACCAGGCGCTCGTACCAGGCCAGGGCGGACTGGTCGGTGAGGCTCGCGACCTGGTCGACGATGACGCGCTTGCGGGCGGCATCGTCCTCGGCGGCGTGCCAGTCTTCGCGAAAGCCGGGGTCGAGGTGTTCGTCGCCGGACTGGTGCAGGGTTTCGGCGAGCAGGGTGAGCACCTGGCGCTGCTGCACGTAGATGGGCTTGCGGGTATTGCGGGTCATGACGAAGGCCGCGACAATGCCCTTGAGCACCGAGATTTCGGCCTGGATCTCGCGCGGCACGATCACATTCGCCCCGAACCGCAGCATGTTCGCACCGGGGTGGGCTTCTTTGGTCGCGTGTACGGCAGCACTGCTGAACCGGCCGATGAGCTGGCTGGTGAGGTTCTTGAGGTGGCCCTGGTCGCGTCGCCCGGCGGTCCAGGAATCCATCCAGACATCGAGGGAGTCGAGCCGGTTGAACGCGGTCGCCAGGTCCTCGGCGCTGGTCTGGTCGCCGATCCACTCCGACATGGTGGCGAGGAGTTCGTCGTGATCTGCGCGGCTGCTCAGGGCTGCCACGTCGACGTAGCCGTTGACGATGGCGTCTTCGAAGTCGTGCACGCTGTACGCGATGTCGTCGGAGAGGTCCATCACCTGGGCTTCGATGCAGAGTTGCCGGTCGGGCGCTCCCTCGCGTAGCCACTCGAACGCGGCCAGGTCCTCCTGGTAGAACCCGAACTTGGCCCGCCCGCTCGGGTCATAGACCGAGGATCCTTCTGGCCAGGGATACTTGCAGCTTGCGTCGAGGCTCGCCCGGGTCAGGTTGAGTCCGTAGCTTCGCCCGTCGGGCCCAAACACCTTCGGCTCGAGCCGGGTGAGCAATCGCAGGGTCTGCGCGTTCCCCTCGAAGCCGCCGATGTCTTCCGACCACAGGCTGAGCGCCTTCTCGCCGTTGTGTCCGAAAGGAGGATGCCCGATGTCGTGCGCGAGGCAGGCGGTATCGACGATGTCGGGGTCGACGTTGAGGCGGGAGGCGATCTCCCGCCCCACCTGGGCGACCTCGAGCGAGTGGGTCAGTCGGTTGCGGGCAAAGTCGAGCCCCGCCGTGGGACTGAGGACCTGCGTCTTGGCCGCGAGGCGCCGCAGAGCGCTCGAGTGCAGCAGTCGGGCGCGGTCGCGGGCAAAGTCACTGCGCCGCGAGTAGTGCTCTTCGGGAAACCAGCGGGCCTCGTCGGTCTCGCTGTATCCGGTTTTGTTAGCCACCGCTGGTATCCCCTTCGCCCTCGGTCAAATTCAGTCGCTCCGCCCCGAAAAGATCCTGAGACTCGAGCCAGTGCTCGGGCAGCGACGGTTTCTTCGGTGTTCCCGCGCGCCCGCGCGGGCCCTCAACGTCTGAGCCCGGGTAAGGCAGCGAGGCGTCGAGAGTGCCGAGCAGGTCGTCGAGCTGCGCGAGAGACTGCACCATCGCCAGGCTCGCGCGCAGATCGCCGCCGACCGGGTAGCCCTTGAAGTACCAGGCGACGTGCTTGCGAATGTCGCGGCAGGCCCGGTCTTCGCTATCGAAGTATTCGGTGAGCAGTTCGGCGTGGCGGCGGAAGGCGTTGATGACCTGGCCGAGCCCCGGTTCGGCTTTGAGTTCCTGACCGCGAAATGCAGCGGCGAGGTCGCCGAACAGCCACGGACGGCCGAGGCAGCCGCGCCCGACGACGACGCCGTCGCATCCGGTTTCACTGACCATGCGCAGGGCGTCGTCGGCCGACCAGATGTCGCCGTTGCCGAGCACCGGCACGTCACTGATGGCGTTCTTGAGCTTCTCAATTGCCGACCAGTCGGCGTGGCCGGAGTAGAACTCGGCGGCCGTTCGGCCGTGCAGGGCGATGGAGGCGACGCCGGCTCCGGCGGCGGCCTTGCCAGCCTCAATGTAGGTGAGGTGGTCGGCGTCGATGCCCTTGCGCATCTTCACGGTCAGCGGAATCGGCCCGGCCGCCGTCACTGCGGCCTCCACGATCTGACGGAACAGGCCGATCTTCCACGGCAGGGCAGCGCCCCCGCCCTTGCGGGTGACCTTGGGAACCGGGCAGCCGAAGTTGAGGTCGATGTGATCGGCACGGTCTTCAGCGACGAGCATGGTCACGGCCTCGGACACTGTTTTCGGGTCGACACCGTAGAGCTGAATGGAGCGGGTGGTTTCGCTCTCATGATGGGTGATCAAGCGCATGGTCTCGGTGTTGCGTTCGACGAGCGCGCGCGAGGTGATCATCTCGCTCACAAACAGTCCGGCGCCGTATTCGCGGCACAGCCGGCGAAATGCGGTATTGGTGATGCCGGCCATCGGCGCGAGCACCACGGGCACGTCAAGCGTGAGCGGGCCGATACTGAGCGGACCAACGGCCAACTGGCCGATCGGCGCCCGCTGGTCGTCGGCGGAAGTAGGTGAAGTCATGGTGGGTCAATTCTCCCAGAAAGCGCGTGGTGCTCCGAATCCTCTGCAGAGCGGATGCCGGGCGCACACAGAAACGCAGCTGCCGGGCCCGGAAAGGGGCGTACGGCAGCTGCGCTGTTGACGAAATGGGCTCAGATCAGCTGCAGCAGCCGCCACCGCAGCAGGAGCCAGCGGCTTCGTCGGTTGCGGCGGGTGCACCCAAGAGCTCAATGGTGGGCCGGCCGGCCGCGTCGGTAAAGACGGGCGGGGTAGTGATGGTGTCAGTCATGAGTTATCTCCTTGAATCAATTGGGTGAAACGGTGAAGTCTGCGGGTACAGCTGGTTGCTTACCCGTCAGGCTACGCGAGTTCGCTGGGTATCGGGTTACGCGGGGACGTCGTCGGCCCCGGCCTTGGCCGAGCGGTCGGCGCGGGCCTGGTCGAGCGCCTGAGTGAACGCCGTCGGATCCTGCGCGCCGGAAATGCCGTAGCGGCCGTCGATCACGAAGAACGGAACGCCCTGGATGCCGTAGGCGCCGGCCTGTGCCACGTCGGCCTTGACCGCGGCGAGGTGCTCGTGGGCGGTGAGTGACCGCACGACGTCGGCTCGGTCGAGTCCGATCTCGGCGGCGAGGTCGGCGAGGTCTTCGATCCGGCCAACGTAACGGCCATCGATGAAGTAGGCCTTGAGTAGGCGCTCCTTCATCTCGAGCTGACGGCCGTGCGCCTTGGCGTAGTGCAGCAGTTCGTGCGAAATGACCGTGTTGGTCTGGTGCACGGAGTCGTAGTCGTAGTGCAGGCCGACGCTCTCGGCGATGCCGGTGACACGCTCGAGCATCTGCTCCACCTCGGCGAGGGGCATACCCTTCTTCTCACTGAGGTACTGCACAGGCGTTCCGGCGTAATCGACCGGGGTATCGGGCGAAAGTTCAAAGCTGTGATACTCGACCTCGACGGTGCCGTCGAACTGGGCGGCACCGGCCTCAAACTTGCGTTTACCGATGTAGCACCAGGGGCATTGCACATCGGACCAGATGTCCACCTTGATGGTGTCGGTGCTCACGGATGCGGTCGCTTCGGTACTAGTTGTATCAGTCACACTCGGGCCAACGGGGCGCAGGGCCCCGGTATTCCCCAACCGAAATATTCAGGCCGTCGGGGTGTCGACCGCTCCGCCATAACGACGGTTGCGGGCGGCATACAGCTCGACCGCGTGCCACAGGTCGACTCGGGTGAAGTCCGGCCACAGGGTGTCGAGAAAAACCATCTCGGCATAGGCGCTCTGCCAGAGCATGAAGTTGCTGGTGCGCTGCTCCCCCGAGCTGCGCACGAACAGGTCAACGTCGGGCAGCTCGGGCACGTACAGCTGCTTGGCGATGGTTTTCTCGGTGATTCCCGACGGCTTCAGCCTGCCGGCGGCGACATCCTCGGCCAGCGCGCGCACGGCATCCGCTATCTCGGTGCGCCCGCCATAGTTCACGCACATCGTGAGGGTGAGTACGTCATTGCCCGCGGTGAGTTTCTCGGCAAATTGCAGCTCGTTAATAACGGATGCCCACAGCTTCGGCTTGCGCCCGGCCCACCTGACCCGCACGCCCCATTCGTTGAGCTGATCGCGGCGGCGGTGCAGCACGTCCCGGTTGAAGCCCATCAGAAAACGTACCTCGTCGGGCGAACGCTTCCAGTTTTCGGTGGAGAAGGCATACACGCTGAGGTGTTTGACGCCGATCTGAATGGCTCCGGCGACGACGTCGAGCAGGGCTGCCTCGCCAGCCTTGTGCCCTTCGATCCGGGTGAGGCCCCGGCCATTGGCCCAGCGGCCGTTGCCGTCCATGACAACGGCGACATGCTCTGGTACGACCTTGCGGGGCAGATCGGGCGGGTACAGGCCGGTCCAGTCGAGCGGTTTGAACGCGACGGCGTCCTTGTGGGTGAACGGTTTATGGCCGAACAGGCTGGCCATCATCGGGCGACGTGTTCCAGCGAGCGAAGCCCGCGGCCCAGGTGCCACTGGGTGTAGGCGGCGACGACTCCGGCGGCCTGGTTTTGCGTGCGATCTGGGCTCGCTGCGGCGTGCTCCCAGTCTCCGGTGAGCAGGGCGCTGAGTAGGCCGATCGTCGCTGCGTCGAGCCGCGGCGACCCGGGTGGGGCGCAAGAGTCGCAGACGATGCCACCGAGCTGCACGACCATGGCCGAGTGTTGCCCGCCATCACTTGACTGCGTGGCGCCGCAGCGGGCGCAGTCCTGAAAGCTCGGCGCCCAGCCGGCCATCGACACCGCACGTAATAAATAGGAGTTGAGGGTGAGGTGGGAGCCGTGCTCCTGCCGGGACAGCGACCGCAGCGCACCGACGAGCAGCAGGTATTGCTGCAGCGACCCCTCGGATTCGGTGAGTTTGTCGGCCGTTTCGACCATGACGCTCGCCGCGGTGTAGCTGCCGTAGTCGGCCGTGATCAGGGCGCCGTAGGAGCCGAGGGACTCGGCCTGCGTGATGATGTCGAGGCTGCGGCCCTCGTACAGCTGCACATCGGCGACCATGAACGGCTCCAGCCGGGCGCCGAACTTGGAGCCGGTGCGGCGCACGCCCTTGGCCACGGCGCGCACCTTGCCGTGCGCTCGAGTGAGCATGGTGACGATGCGGTCGGCTTCACCCAGCTTGTGGGTGCGCAGCACGACGGCTTCATCTCGGTAGACAGGCACAGGTAATTATCCCACTCCGTCGCGCAGACTTCGGTCACGGCTCGAGTACCTGCCAAACGGATGCCTCCGGTCGCTGAAAATGTGTCCCTAGTCGCATCAGGCTCTGGTCTTTCCGGGCAGATGGGGGGAAACTTAGAGCACGTAGTCCCCGTGGTGTGGAGGTTTTTCATGAAACCAGTCCAGGGCAGTCTGCCCGACATTATGCCCGTGCTGTCGCGAGGCAAGCACCGTACTCCGAAAAGTGGCGGCTGCTTCATGGAGTTCGCCTCCTACCTCGCCGGCGAGTCCTGGAGCGACCACCCGGCCTGCACCCACCCGGTGCTGGCCTCGCTCGCCCGGATGGTCAACGATTGCAGTTCCGACGGTGCCAGGTCACGACTCGCCCTGCTGATTCCATCGGTCATCGGCCTGACCAGTTCCGATCAGCGCGTCGACAAGCGAATCGAAATCGTGGTCGCCCTGCGCGCTGGCTGCGAAGCCCTTCCGACAGCGAGCCTGGAACGCCAGCGCGCGCTCGCCGTGGGCGTGCTGACCTGCGAGCGGAACGCATCCGTTCTTGACCCGCAGTTCGCCGAGCGGGTCGGCCCGCTCATTCGGACTGCTCTGCAGGAAGCGCCAGACGCCGAACGGTGGGCGCGTGACTTCCTTGGCAGCGTGCATTCCTGGTCGCACACCAAGTTCACGCCGCGCACCGCCGACACGATCATTCGCGTCGCCGTGCAGGGCATCAGCGAGGCGTGTATTTCCGACCCGGACGCCCGGCTGTATGTCCTGCTGGACCATGCAATCAACGATTGTCGCGTCCTCCTCGGCACCCGTACACCAAACCGAACGTCGCAACTGCCAGCCCTGGCTTAGTACCCAGCACACAGCCAGGCCCCCGACCGCACCCGGATGGTGCAACGAAAGCCCAGACTGCAGAGTCTGGGCTTTCGTGTGTTGCGTTTGAGCGGATGCTGTCAGCTTAGCCTGAATCCACCGGTCGGCCTCTGAAGAATTCTTGATTTGGGCTCGATCCTCTTTCGTAGTTTTGGGCGCGGTCAAGCTTGGGGCCTCGATGCCTGGGTGTTC
>NZ_SOGF01000010.1:0-106394 GCF_004402355.1 Cryobacterium sp. TMS1-20-1
AGCATTGAATAGCTTGTCTAGATAACAACTATTTTAGCTGGTCAGAGGGGCATTCTCGGTTTAACGCGCCGTCAAAACCTCAAGGTCAACCGGTGGATTCAGGCTTAGGGGAGTGGATACACTGTTCGAGTGAAGGTGCTGGAGGGATTTCATCCAGCGGACCGGGCATTTTTTGCCCGCGAGGTGCTCGAGCTCGCACCCGAAGTTCTCGGCTGCATCCTGCAACGCACGGATGACGATGGCACTGTGGCCATTCGAATAACCGAGGTCGAGGCGTATGCCGGTGAACGCGACCCCGGCGCGCACTCCTATCGGGGTATGACCAATCGGAATAAGACCATGTTCGGTCCCGCCGGGCACCTTTACTGCTACTTCACCTACGGAATGCACCACGCGGTGAACCTCGTCGCCGGACAACCAGCCCAGCCCTACGGTTGTCTCATTAGAGCCGGAGACGTGCTCGAAGGAGCCGATATTGCTCGCAGTCGCCGAGAAATCAAGCCACGAAAGGTTCCCCTGCTCGATCGGAGTTTGGCGCGAGGTCCTGGTTGCGTCGCGCAAAGCTTTGGGGCATCTCTGGCCGACGATGGCGATGATCTTTTCGGCGGACAGTGGACATTTTTCGTACCCGATGACGGGGCGTTCGTCCCGCATCTGACCGGACCACGCGTGGGTGTCAGCGGGCCCGGCGGCAGTGCGACGGACTTCCCCTGGCGATTTTGGCTAGCGGATGCCCCGTCGGTCTCGGCCTACAAACCGGGCCGCTCGTAATCTGGCTCAGGATCATCCTCCGGGCGGGTACCAGACGTGATCAATGTCGAGCGTGGCTCTGCAATTCAGGGGCCGACATCACTCGCGCGAGTCGTCTGCTGCTATTTGGCGGCGAGCAACCGTTCCACGCGGGGCTTAACCTCGGTGGCGAGCAGGGTGATGGACTCGAGCAGGTGTTCCTGGGGGAGTCCGCCGTGGTCGCCCTGCAAAAAGTGCCGCATGTGGCCGAGGTGCCGGTGCAGGTCGACGATGCGTTCGGCGACGTCGTCCGGGTCGCCGATGAAATAGGCATTGGGGGCGTCGACCTGGGCCAGGTAGGAACCTCGTTGCGGCGCTGGCCAGCCGCGCAGCCGACCCATCTCCACGTTGAGGTTGACCCAGCCCGGATACATCCGCTCCACCGCTTCCTTCTTGGTCGGAGCTACCAGGCCGAAGGTGGCGACCGAGACTTTGATGTTGTCGCCGGTGTGGCCGGCTTGCGCCGCCGACTGCCGGTAGAGTTTGGCGAGCGGCGCGAACCGGTGCGGCTGCCCGCCGATGATGGCGTAGGCGAGCGGGAGGCCGAGGCGCCCGGCCCGGGCCGACGACGGTGCGCTGCCGCCGGTGGCGATCCAGATGGGCAGGGAGCCCTGCACTGGACGCGGCACGACGTCGAGCTGGGGGATCGAGGGACGCGCGGTTCCCGACCAGGTCACGTTCTCCGTGGCGCTGTTGTTGAGCGTGAGCAGCAGGTCGAGCTTCTGGGCGTAGAGCTCGTCATAGTCGTTCAATTCGTAGCCGAACAGCGGAAAGGTCTCGACCGAGGAGCCGCGGCCGGCCGTGATCTCGATGCGGCCGCCGCCGGAGATGGCGTCTGCTGTGGCGAACTGCTGGAACACCCGCACCGGGTCATCCGTTCCAATAATGCTGGCGGCGCTGCCGAGTTTGATCCGAGTCGTCGCCGCAGCAGCCGCGGCGATGATCGCGCCGGGTGATGAGGCGGGCATGGAAACGGTGTGGTGTTCACCGATGCCGAAATAGTCCAACCCCGCCTGGTCGGCGTGCACGATGGCGTCGAACAGGTTCTTGATCGCCTCCGCGGTGGAACGCGAGCTGCCGTCGGGGCCCCGTTGAGTGTCACCGAAGCTGTAGGCGCCGATTTCCAAGGTGTTCTCCATTGTGTGAGTGGCTTAGGCAGCGACCGCGAGCGGACGGGCCTTCTGAATGAGGGCGCGAAGCTGGTTCGCGGTGTGACTGCCGGTGAAGATCTCGGTGGCCGGCTCAAACGAGCGGCCGGCGGCGAGGGGGCCGGCATCGATCGCGTCGTCGACCGGTGCCCAATAGTTCATCGCGTCGATAACGATTCGGCCGGCGAGGTCGCCCGGGTTGAGCGTGCGGTACTTGTGCAGTGGAATCGCGAGTACCACCAGATCGGATGCCGCGGCCTGGCTTGATCCCACCGCCACCGCCCCGGGGGTCACAATGTCGACCAGCAGCGCGTTGTCCGCCGCGGGCTGCGCGGTCGCGATGCGAACCTGGTAACCGGCTTTCAGGGCCTGCCGAGCCAGGGCTGTTCCGACCCGTCCGGCGCCCAGAATGCCGATGGTGGTGGTGTGCTGACTGCTCCTGGCACTTTGACTGCTTCTGGCACTTTGACTGCTTCTGGCACTTTGACTGCTCATAGCGCTGCTCCCGTCGAAATATGATGCTTTACAGATCATATGACGCTAAGAATATCTATGCAACCGCATGGTTTGGGATAGGATCGCTTTCATGACTTCCGAATCGATTCTGCCGGCCACCGTGCCGGGAGATCTGGGGTGGAACCTCGCGATGGTTTTGCGCGGCTATCAGCGGCAGCTGGAGACCGCTGTCGAGGGGCTGCCCGGGGGAGTGCGCTGCTATCAGGTGCTGTCGACCGTCATTCACCGAGACCTGCCGTCGCAGCAGGCCATCGGGGCGCACCTCGCCATCGATCGCACGGTCTTGACCTACCTGCTCGACGGCATGGTGGACGCCAAGCTGGTGGAACGCATTCCCGACCCCACCGATCGTCGAGCCCGAAAGATTCGGGCCACAACAGAGGGCTTGAGCGTGCTCACCCGGTACGAGACGCGCGTTGCCGCTGTGGAAGCCAGCATCCTCTCCGGAATGGACGACGATGACGCCCACCGGCTGGCCGGGCTGCTCGGCGCGCTGGCCACGAGCGTGCACCGCGCCGATCCAACGGCGAGCCCCTGCGCGGCCGCCGAGTCGCTCGCACAGTAACAGGCCCAGCCCGGTTAGTTTGTCGGCTGGATCAGCCATTTGGAGTGCACCTGCACGCTGGCGTCCTCGTAGCCGAGGTGCTCGTAAAACCCCAAAACCACGTCGTTGCCCGAACGCTCCGAGCACCGTGGAGGTGTCGCCGTCGGCTCGGTACACCTAGTCCTCGAAGCTGTTCACCATCGCGAAAGCTGCACGTTCCAGATAATCCCAGAGGATGCCCTGCTGCAGCGGTGGCAGGTTGGCCGCGTCCACGGCGACTTTCATGTGGCCCAGCCACCGGTCGCGGGCATCCGGATTGACCTTGAACGGTTGGTGCCGCTGGCGCAGACGCGGGTGACCGCGCTGCTCGCTGTAAGTGCCTGGACCGCCCCAGAACTGCTCGAGGAACATGACCAGCCGGTGTTCGGCCGGGCCGAGATCCTCTTCGGGATACATCGGCTTCAGCACCGGGTCGGTCGCAACGCCCACGTAGAAATCGTGCACGAGCCTTTCGAAGAATGGCGTTCCACCGACCTCGTCGAAGAACGTCGACACCGCGGCAGGGCCGTTCTCGCCATCGCGCAGGTGCACGCCGGCGGGGGTGGCGGGCTGATCGGTCGGGTGTCGTTCAGAGGTCATTCGGTGCAGCTTTCTCTTCGGTACGGGTCAGTCAATGCCGTCGCCGCGAACTTCGGGGTCTGGTGCCTTCATCGGAGCCGGCACGTCTTTGGGCTTGGCCTTGCGCGGCCCGCGGGGCTTCCGCACCGCGACCGGGCCGGTGCGCACGCCGGCTACGACGTCGGGCACGGCTGCCGCGGCCTCTTCGGCCGCGTCCAGGGCACCCTCGACCGGTTCAACGGTCGAGCCGTCGATGGTGCCGTCGCCGGTGGTCATGACGACGCTGTTGAGCGGGGTCAGCGGAACGCCCATGCCGTCCAGGGCCTTCTTCATGTGCAGGCGCAGGTCGCGGGCGAAGTCCCACTTGGCTGAGACCCGGGTCTTGACCACAAGCCGGGTGACGAGGGCTTCGGCGCTGATCGACTCGAGGCCCCAGATCTCCGGCTTTTCGAGGATATAGGCGCGCCACTTGCGGCTCGAGGCAAGGGCACTGGCGACGCGCAGCAGCTCGTCCTGCACGGCCTCCACGTCGGAACTGTAGGGGATGGCGAGGTCGATGATGACGCGGGCCCAGCCCTGCGACATGTTGCCGACCCGCAGAATCTCACCGTTGCGCACGAACCAGAGCGTGCCGTCGACATCGCGCACCTGAGTAATGCGAATTCCGACCGTTTCGACGACACCGGATGCGAATCCCACGTCGACGATGTCGCCAACGCCGATCTGATCCTCCACCACCATGAACAAGCCGTTGAGGATGTCTTTGACGATGTTTTGAGCACCGAAACCGAGGCCGGCGCCGATCGCCGCGGTGAGCAGCGCGAAGGAGCCGAGGATGTCTTTGTTCAGGGTGGTGACGATGAGCAGCAGTGCGGTGATCAGAATGAACACGTTGACGATGTTCGCCAGCACGGCGCCGAGTGTGCGCGAGCGCTGCACGACGCGCACGGCAGCCAGGGGGGAGACGTTCAGCGCCTGGGTGTCGTCGACCTTCTGGTTCTTCTTGACGCCAGAGACGATCTGTTGCACGACCCGGCGAATCACGAATTGCAGGGCCCAGCGCAGTGCGAAGGCGACGACGATAATTGCCGCAATGGCGAAAATCTTTCCGACGTAATCGGTCCACGGAATATCAGCGATGGAGGTGGCGAGGTTGGCCCAGAAAGTTTCCCAGTTCATATCCAAGCCAGTCTACCGAGGGGCCTCGGCGGTACCCGGGAGGTAGCCCCGGTCGCTGGTGACCGATCACCCACGCGGCCAGCGCAACCCGGTGCAGAGAACGCAGGCAGCGGCATCCTCTCGATTAGCTGTGAACGCGTCGGCGCACGCGAAAACCCCGCGACCTGGCTGGTCGCGGGGTTCGCAGTGCTCGGTGGTGCTAACTATTCGGCGTCGCGAGCCTGTACCCGGAGCGAACGCTCGACTCCGGCCAGGTTTTCGACCACGAGGCGGCGCAGAGCGGCCGGCTCTGGGTTGGCGTCGAGCCAGGTCTTCGTCGCGTCGGCGAGGGCCTGGTTGTTCAGCGGTGCCGGGTAGAGACCGATCACGAGCTTTTCGCCGATCGAGAAGCTGCGCGCCTCCCACACTCGCTGCAGCATCTCGAAGTAGGTCGGGACGAACGGCTCGAGCAGGCCTGAGTCGTTCACCCGCAGGAACCCGGCGGCGGTCGTGCGCACGATGGTCGTCGCAGCCGTGTCAACATCGATCAGCGACGACCAGGCGGCGAGCTTACCCTCCGCAGTGGGCAGGGCGGCCCGGGCCAGGGCAGCCGACTGTGCGCCGGTCGCCGTGTTGTCGGCCGCGAGGGCCGCGTCGATCTCAGCGGCGTCGGCGCGGCCACCGGCCACGAGGGCGGTGAGCAGCTCCCAGGCCAGGTCGGTGTCGACGGTCAGACCATCGAGCACGGTGCCGCCCGAACGCAGCGCCGCCACGTTCTCAAGCTGCGCGGGGGTGGCTGCGACGGAGGCGAAGAACTTCACGAACTGGAACTGGGCATCGCTTCCCGCCGCCGCGCCCTGTGCGAGCGCCCAGAGTGCATCGGCGACCTCGGTTGTGACGGCTTCGCGGTACGGCTGCGCCACGTAGTAGCTCGCGGTGAGCACGACCTGGCCAAGCACGGTGCGCAGCGTGGTCGACTCGGTTTCGGTGGCGACATTGTTCAGCACCAGGCGCACGAAGTCGCGGGCCGTGGTTTCGGCGTCGCGGGTGGCGTCCCAGACCGAACCCCAGACCAGGGCGCGGGCGAGCGGGCTCTCAATGGCCGAGAGGTGCTCGAGCGCGACGGCCTCCGAAACCGGGTCGAGGCGCACCTTGGCGTAGCTGAGGTCGTCGTCGTTGAGCAGAATCAGGTCTGGGCGTTTCTGGCCGACGAGAGCAGGGACATCCGTTGTCGAACCGTCAACGTCAAGCTCGACGCGATGCGTGCGCACGAGCTTCTGCGCGTCGTTGAAGGTGTAGAAACCGATCGCGAGGCGGTGCGGGCGAATCGTGGGGTAGTCGGCGGCCGCAGTCTGCAGCACAGTGAAGCCGGTGATCGTGCCCGTCTCGTCCGCGGCGATCTCTGGGCGCAGGGTGTTGACGCCGGCGGTCTCGAGCCAGAGCTGGGCCCAGCCGCTGAGGTCGCGGCCGCTGGCAGCCTCGAGCTCGACCAGCAGGTCGCGTAGCTCGGTGTTGCCCCACTGGTGCTTCTGAAAGTAGGAGCCGACGCCGGTGAAGAACGCATCGATGCCGACCCAGGCGGCGAGCTGCTTGAGTACAGAGCCACCCTTGGCGTAGGTGATGCCGTCAAAGTTGACGAGCACATCATCGAGGTCGCGAATTGTGGCAACGACCGGGTGGGTCGAGGGAAGCTGGTCCTGCTTGTAGGCCCAGCTCTTCTCCATCACGGCGAAGGTTGTCCAGGCTTCATGCCACTCGGTGGCCTCGGCAGTGGCGATCGTCGACGCCCACTCGGCGAAGCTCTCGTTGAGCCAGAGGTCGTTCCACCAGGTCATGGTGACGAGGTCGCCGAACCACATGTGGGCGAGCTCGTGCAAAATGGTGACGACCCGGCGTTCCTTGATGGCGTCGGTCACCTTGGAACGAAAGATGTACGTTTCGGTGAAGGTGACCGCGCCGGCGTTCTCCATGGCGCCGGCGTTGAACTCCGGCACGAAAAGCTGGTCGTACTTGTCGAAGGGGTAGGCGTAGCCGAACTTCTCCTCGTAGTAGGCGAAGCCCTGGCGGGTTTTCTCGAGGATGTAGTCGGCGTCGAGATATTCGCTGAGGCTCTTGCGGCTGAACACACCGAGCGGGATGGTACGTCCGTCGCTCGAAACGAGTTCGCCGCGCACGACGGCGTATGGGCCGGCGATGAGGGCGGTGATGTAGCTCGAGATCACGTGGGTCGGTGCGAACGCCCACGTGCTGGCACCGTTGCCGGCGTCGGTCGGTTCGGGGGTGGTGGAGTTGGAAACAACCTGCCACTTGCTCGGCGCGGTGACGGTGAAAGCGAATTTCGCTTTCAGGTCGGGCTGCTCGAACACGGCGAAGACGCGGCGAGAGTCGGGTACCTCGAACTGGCTGTAGAGATAGACCTCGTTATCGACCGGGTCGACGAAGCGGTGCAGTCCCTCTCCGGTGTTGGTGTACAGCGCGTCGGCGACGACGATGAGCTCGTTTTCGGCCTGCAGATCATCCAACTGAATGCGGATGCCGTCACTCACGACGGCCGGGTCGAGCGCCGCGCCGTTGAGGGTGACCGAATGCACCGTGGAAGTAATGGCATCGATGAAGGTCGAGGCGCCGGGGGTCGCAATAAAGCGCACCGTGGTGGTGCTGCCAAAGGTGGTTGGACCGGTAGTGAGATCGAGCACGACGTCGTAGCTCGCGACGGTCACGAGCGCGGCGCGCTCCTGGGCTTCGATGCGGGTGAGATTTTCTCCAGGCAACTTGGTTCTCCAATTCGGTTCACGATTGTGAGGCTTTGGCGCTCGTGGCGCCATTGCACCCCTTAAGCCTAACCATGACTGGTTGCCGCGCTGGCTAAGGCGTGGCTCTGCTCATTCTGGTGAGAGTGAGCAAAAGATCTGCAGGTTCGGCGGCAACTTGCCACGGTCTGTCGGTGCCGGTCGGTGCCGGTCGGTGCCGGTCAGTGGGTTTCGTCGGTATGGTCAGATGCGCCCGGGGCGTCGGCGGGTGGCTTGACCGTGACTGGCGGGGTGCTACCGCTCGCCCTGAAGGAGGCGAATTGGCGCGTCATTACGGCCGCCGCACCGTGCAGTGGAACGTAGCTGCCGCCGTTCGGCCCGTCGCCTGGCTCCTGATCGGGCTGCCAGCGCTCATTTTCGCCGCTGCTTGTGCCCAGGAGCCGCCGGGTCAGGGCCGCACCCGCCGACAACAAATCGTCGAGGGCGACCTGCAAATCGTCGTCGTCAACGGGTTCGGACCGGAGCGCGGCGCGCAACACGGCACGGCGGATGAGTTCCTTCGCGAAGGACCCGGTCACGCCCTCGGAACGTACGGCCGCCGCGTCGAGGGCGGCCGCGGTGAAGGGCAAGGTGCCTGCGTAGCGGCGGAACAGCCGCTCGCGTTCCGCCAGCGCGGGCAATGGCACCTCGACGGCGAGGTCGACCCGGCCGGGCCGTTCGGCGAGGGCACGCTCGAGCACCTCGACCCGGTTGGTGGTCATGACGAAGGCCACATCGGCGTCACCGTCGAGTCCGTCGAGAGCGTCGAGCACCTCGAACAGCAGCGGCTGTGGCGTGGCGTGGCGCTGCATCGCGACCAGGTCGATGTCCTCAAGGACGACGATTGACGGCGCAAACGTGCGTGCGATCTCAGCTGCGGCTGCGATGTGCACGATGCTGGACCCGGTGAGCAGTACGGCCGTGATGCCCGGTGTTTCGCTCAGCAGGTGGCGCACGGTGAGCGTCTTACCGGTGCCGGGAGGGCCGTAGAGCAGTACTCCGCGCTTCAGGTGCTGGCCGGCGGCGAGCAGGGCCTGGCGTTGCTCACCAATTCCGATGACGTGGTCGGAAATGGTGCCGAGGATTCCCTCCGGCAGCACGATCGCCGCAGCGGGCACGACGGGGCGTTCCAGAAAGGTGATTCCGGCGCCGGACCCGTATTCGGTTTGCACGAATGAGAGCACCTGCCCGCGCAGCACGCTGTGCTCGATCATGAGCTCGCGCAGGTGAGCCAGAAACGCGGTCACGATCTCCGGCGCGACCGCCATGATTTCGAGTTCGGCGGTGTTTCGCCCGAATTGCGGGTTCGCGGCGCGCTGCAGCACAGCGATCGGCTGGCCCGCAAAGCGGATGAGCCGCACGCCGAAGGAGACCACCTGACGGGTCGACGTCGGACCGGTCGCCCTGGCCGAGTAGTCCACCGGACCGGGGGCAAACCCCTGGAACGGGCTGGCCACGAGCTCGGAGAGGGTGGAGTGAAACCGCTGCTGGCCGCCGGATACACCGAGCAATTCATCAGGGTCGGGGCCGCTGAGGCTGGTCAGGGCGATATCGGCATCCACCAGTCGATGATCGGCGAGGGTCTCAGACACGGCCGGCAAGGTCGACGCGTTCGCGCCGAGGTGCTCGGTGACCTTTTCGCCGAGCGGTGACAGCGCGGACCGGCCGCGGTCATCCGCGTTGGCGACGACGCGGTCCATGAACTGTTTGAAGGAACGTACGACGTCTCGGTCGAAAGTGTCCTCGGTCATGAATAAGTCCTTTCGATCGGGTAGCTAGCTAGCTGGACTGGGCGATGACTGCCTCGGCGACGGCCACCGCGTCGGTGCGGGACTCGACCTGGTACGCCGACTGGCCGAGCGAGAAGATCACGGTGCAAAACGACGACGTATCGGCGCTGATCTGCATGGCGTGCTCACCCTCGACCGCGCCCTCCGGGGCGACGGGCGGCAGGGCGGCCTGGCCGTCTGCGGTGACGAACACCGCGGCCACGTTATCGAGGGTGGCAATGTCGTCACAGGTGTAGGCGCTCGCCGTCGCTGTCGTCGGTGCGATCGTCGCTGGCGATTCTGACAGTTCTGCCGGGGACTGAGCGGTGCATCCGCTGAGCGCCACGATGGCGAGAAGAACGGTCGGTGCGATGCGACCACGGCGTAACATTCGGTCAGCCTAGCAGCGGGCATTTTGCCGCATGAACTGTGCTTTCCTTGTTATCCCGTGACCAAACAGAGAGCATACCTGAATGGATCCCATAATGGTCTGCTCGGCAAATGAGCCGACAAATAGCGGTGCGCCTGCCCGACGAATTAGTGGAATACCTTGACCAGGCGGTGGGTGAAGGGCGGGAAAGTAGCCGTGCTTCCGTGATCACTCGAGCTCTCGAACGAGAACGGCGACGCGAACTCGCCCTGCGCGACGTGCGCATTCTGACCGACCGTTTCGCTAAAGCCGACGATCTGGACGAACTCGCCAGCTTTGGCGCGAGTATTCCGTCTGACCTCGCCTAACGATGCGGGCAATTCACATAGCGCACCTCGACAGGGCCCGGCCGGTCCTCGTTCTAACGCGCGAACTCGTGCGCCCCCACCTCGCCCGCGTTACCGTCGCACCGATCACCAGTACCGTGCGGGGTCTGTCGACCGAAGTCCCGGTAGGCCCCGCGAACGGCCTCGACCAGGACTGCGCGGTGAGCTGTGACAATGTCGTGACCATTCCGGTCGCCAGCCTCGGTCGCCAGATTGGCTTTCTGCTGCCCCAACAAGAGGTGCGGCTGAGTGCCGCCATCGCCGCGGCATTCGACCTCGACTGACTACCAGGCGCCCGGTTGGTAGTCCTTGAGAAAGACGCCGTAGAGGTCTTCGCCGGCCTCGCCGCGCACGATCGGGTCGTACACCCTGGCCGCGCCATCAACCAGGTCAAGCGGGGCATGAAAGCCTTCCTCGGCCAGGCGCACCTTGGTCGGGTGCGGACGCTCATCGGTGATCCAACCGGTATCGACGCTCGTCATGAGGATGCCGTCTTCGAGCATCTCCTTCGCGCTGGTGCGGGTGAGCATGTTCAGTGCGGCCTTGGCCATGTTGGTGTGCGGGTGGCCCGGTCCTTTATACCCGCGACCGAACACGCCCTCCATCGCCGACACGTTCACGATGTACGTTCGGCGGGCAGCGGATGCCGTGAGCGAGGCCCGCAGACGGCTCACCAACAAGAATGGTGCGGTGGTGTTGCACAGCTGCACCTCGAGCATCTCGAGCGGGTCCACGTCTTCGACGTTCGCGGTCCAGCTGTTCCGCGAGTGCAGGTCGGGAACGAGTCCGCCGGCGTCGATCGCGGTGCCAGCGGCGAGTCGCTCAAGCGACGAGGACCCCGCCGCGAGGGCCAGCCGGGTGAGGTCATCCGCTGTGAGGGCGCCGGCACAGGACGCGGCCGCGAGCAGCGGGTGACCGGAGACCGACGCGGCCAGGGCGAGCGGATGCGCATCGTTGGTGTGCCCGAATGACACGATCTCGGGCAGCGGGCCGTCTGGCAGAGGAGATTCCTCGGCCTCGACGAGCGGGGAGTACGAGCCGCGCGAGCGGCGCACGGTCTGCGCTGCGTTGTTGATGAGAATGTCGAGCGGACCCTGGGCCGCAACCGAATCGGCCAGCGCGATCACCTGGGCCGGGTCACGCAAATCGATACCGACGATGCGCAGGCGATGCAGCCAATCCTTCGAATCGTCCATCGCGGCGAAGCGGCGAACGGCATCGCGCGGAAACCGGGTGGTGACGGTGGTGTGAGCGCCGTCACGCAGCAGGCGCAGCGCGATGTACATGCCGATTTTGGCGCGGCCGCCGGTGAGCAGCGCCCGCTTGCCACTGAGATCGGTGCGAGCGTCGCGCTTGGCGTGACCGGAGAGGGCGCAGCTCGGGCAGAGCTGGTGGTAGAACGCGTCGACCACGGTGTACTTCTGCTTGCAGATATAGCAGGCGCGCGGAACGAGCAGCTCGCCGGCCGTCGCCGCGCTGGTGCCGAGGGAGAGCTGGGCGCCTCGGGTTTCGTCGTCGATGCGGGTCGGCGCGCCGGTCGCTGTGGCGGCGATGACGCTGCGATCGGCGTCGGCGATGACCGCGCGTTTCTCCAAACGCCTGGACATCTTGACCGACTTGAACATCTTGGCGGTCGCCTGGCGCACGGTGACGAAGTCGGCGCTGTCCGGGTCCACGTCGCGCAGCGAGGCGAGCACCCGCAGGGTCACTTCGAGGTCGTGCGGGTCGATTCCGGCGAATTCGGGGGCCGCCGCGCTCGATTCGGCTGCGCTCGCGTCGGTGGGCGCAGTGGTGGGGGGCGCGGTGGTCATCCGCGAATTCTACGCGGGCCGACTGTGAGCATCCGTTCAACCGACGACAAACGGGCGTGCGCGACCGAAACCGCCCACGCCCGCCGGCAACTACTGAACTAGACCTGGGCCGGTTCCTGAATGGGAATGGCGATGGTCGGCGGCTCGTAGGTGTGGTCGAACGGCATCTGGTCAGTGTCGAGCAGCGGGTTGTCGTCCTGCGTCTTCACCAGTTCGTGCGCTTCCTCGTCGGTGTTCACACTTGGCATGGAGCCCGGCAGCGGGCGGTTGGCTGATTCGCGCAGGAAGAAGATGGCGATCGCCCCGATGAACGAGGTGGCCATCAGGTAGAGCGCCGGCATCATGTCATTGCCGGTGCCCACTGCGAGCGCCGCGATGATGAACGGCGTGGTTCCGCCAAAAATGGCTACGGCGAAGTTGTACGAGATACCCATGGCGCCGTACCGGCTCGCCGTCGGGAACAGGGCCGGCAGGGCCGAGGCGAGGTTCGAGACGTAGAACGTGACCGGGAACGCAATGAGGGCGAGGCCGAGCAGGGTCGACCAGATGTCGCCGATGCCGATCAGCAGGAACGCCGGGTAGGCCAGCACCACCGTGCTGATGGCTCCGATCCACAGCACCGGGCGCCGTCCGATTCGGTCAGACAGGCGGCCGGCCAGCGGGATGCACAGCGCCATGATCACGAGAATCGGAATGGTCAGCGCCGTTCCGTGCAGCTCGTCATAGCCCTTGTTCTCGGTGAGATAGGTGGGCATACAGGAGGTGAGCGCGTAGCCGACCGTGTTCGCCGCGGCGACCAGGATCATGGCGATGATGATGTTGCGCCAGTAGGCCTTGAAGATCTGGATCGGGCCCTTAGGGGTTTCGGCAGTGGCCCCCACTGGGTTCTTCTGGGCGGCTTCCTGGGCGTCGAGGGTGGCCTGAAACGCGGGCGACTCGTCGATCTTCATACGGAAGTAGATGGCGACCAGGCCGAGCGGCCCGGCAATGAGGAACGGGATGCGCCAGCCCCAATCCTCCATGACCGACTGACCGAGTGTGAGCTGCAGCACCGAGACGAGCGAGGCTCCGATGGCGAAGCCGAGGTAGCTGCCCATGTCGAGAAAGCTGGCAAAATAGCCGCGCTGCTTGTCGGGTGCGTGCTCGCTGACGAAGGTCGTCGCACCGGCGTACTCGCCGCCGGTGGAGAACCCCTGCACGAGCTTGACGAACACGAGCAGCACCGCCGCCCAGACGCCGATCTGCGCGTAGCCGGGCAGCAGGCCGACCGCGAAGGTCGAGGCGGCCATCAGAATCAGTGTGGTGGCGAGCACCTTCTGGCGACCGATCCGGTCGCCGAGCCAGCCGAAGAACACGCCGCCGAGCGGTCGGGCGAAGAACGTCGCGGCGAAGGTGCCGAGCAGAAACAGGGTTTGAACGGATGCGTCGGCCTCTGGCAGGAAGACGGGCCCCATTGTGGTGATGAGGTATCCGAAGATACCGACGTCGTACCATTCCATGGTGTTTCCCACGATGGTGCCGCCGAGGGCGCGCTTCATAATGGGCTTGTCGACGACGTTGACGTCGGATACTGAGATGCGGCGGCGCAGGAGAGCCTTTTTGGGCTTCACCGCGGCGGCGGCGGCGCTCGTGGCGCCGGAATTCGCGTTGGGCGTGCTTGGGTCAATGGGCATGTTAATTTCTCCCGGGGAGATATTGTGCTTGCGACGTAGAGCTGTACTGCATAGTGCAGATTTTTTTCGACCCGTCGACAATACCTGAATGGGGGGCATTGCTCTAATGGGAATTTTCGGGTTCGGGGATGAACGGGCCCGCACGCCCCCGCTTAGGCTGGTTGCATGACTGATTCTGTGGATTTCTGGTTTGACCCCTCGTGCCCCTGGGCCTGGATGACTTCGCGCTGGGTGGACGAGGTCGCTCGGCTGCGTCATTTCGAGGTGACCTGGCATGTCATGAGCCTCGCCGTGCTCAACGAAGATCAGCAGGTGAGCGAGGAGTACGCGGCGTTCTTTCCGCGGGCGCTCAAGTACACCCGCCTCGTCGCAGCCGCCAATGAACTGCACGGCCAGGCGATGGTCAAGGCCCTCTACGACGCACTGGGCCAGCAGATTCACCCAGGCAGCAATACGAACCCGGACGAGGTCATTCCGGCCGCGCTCGCCGAGGTCGGCCTGCCTGCCAGCTTCGCCGCCTACGCCGACAGTGACGAGTACGACCGCCAGATGCGGGCGAGCCACTTTGACGGCATCAACCGGGTCGGCCAGGACGTCGGAACGCCTGTGATCGCGGTGAACGGTGTCGCTTTCTTCGGCCCGGTCATTTCCCCGGCCCCGATGGGTGAGCAGGCCCTGGCCCTCTGGGACGGCGTCGTTGCGCTGGCGAGCTACGACGGATTCTTCGAACTCAAGCGCAGTCGAACCCGCGAGCCTATTTTCGCCTAGGCCGTCAGCACGTCGGCCAGCACAAAATAGACTGCTCATATGCGCATCCACATCGCCACGGACCATGCCGGTCTCGACCTCAGCCACCACCTGATCACGCACCTGCGTGCGGCCGGGCACGAGGTCGTCGACCACGGGCCCCAGACCTACGACGCCCTCGATGACTACCCTGCTTTTTGTATTAATGCAGCGCAGGCCACCGTCGACGACCGAGAAAGAGGCATCGAAGCGCTCGGCGTCGTGTTCGGCGGTTCCGGCAACGGCGAGCAGATGGCCGCCAACAAGGTGTCCGGTGCCCGCGCCGCCCTGGTCTGGAACCTCAGCACGGCCCGTCTGGCCCGTGAGCACAATGACGCCAACGTTATTTCCATCGGTGCCCGCGAGCACACCATCGAGGAAGCCACCAGCTTCATCGACGCGTTCATCGCCGAGCCGTTCAGCGACGAGGAGCGTCACGTGCGTCGTATCCACCAGCTCGGAGAGTATGAAACGACCGGAACCATCGCCGGAAAAGACGTCGACGGCGTCGTGAACTGAGGTGCCAGAGGGCCACTCCGTTCACCGCATCACCCGCCAGTTTCAGCGCAACTTCGTCGGCCACCGGGTCACCGTTTCATCACCGCAGGGGCGGTTCGTGGCCGGTGCTGCGCAACTCAGCGGGCACACGGTGACGGATGCCCGCGCCGTCGGCAAACAGATGTTTCTGGAGTTCGACCACGGACTGTGGCTGCGCATCCACCTGGGCATGTACGGGGCGTGGGATTTCAGCGGCGAGATTCTGATGGATGCCACGATGGCCTCGGCCAACGGGCGGATGGGGCAAACCAACCAGCACGGCACCGATCTGCCGACCTTTGACTCCGCGGGGGAGAACTCGATCTTCAGCATCGGTGCGCCCCGTCGAACCCGGGTGCGCATGTCGGAGCAGGAGAAAGAGATCGACCTCGCCGACGCTTTCCCGCCGGAGCCGGTCGGTCAGGTGCGGGTGCGGCTGCTCAGCGACACGGTGTGTGCCGACCTGCGCGGACCGACCGCCTGCGAGGTACTCGACCCAGCCCAGGTCGAGGCCGTCATCGCCAAACTCGGCCCCGACCCGGAACTGGACAACAGCCCGCACGCGGAGCAGCGCTTCGTCAGCGTCGTGCGCAAGAAGCCCACGCCGATCGGCCGCCTGCTGATGGACCAGACCGTGGTCAGCGGAATCGGCAACGTGTATCGCGCCGAAATGCTCTTTCGCGCGGGACTCAACCCGCACGCGCCCGGAAAATCGCTCAGCGACGAAACCGTACGCGACCTGTGGAGCGACTGGGCACACCTCCTTCACATCGGGGTGGCGACCGGCCAGATGATGACCATGGACGGCCTCGATGGCGAGCACTACCGACTCGCCATGAAGAATCGGGCCGACCGGCACTGGGTGTACAAGCGGGAGGGGCTGCCCTGCCGTGTCTGCGGCACCCACATCGTGCTTGAAGAGATGGCCGCCCGCAAGCTGTACTGGTGCCCGCGCTGCCAGGCCTGAGTCCCTGTGGTGTCAGCGCACTGGGTGGACTGCGAAAATAGAAGCATGATCCGAATTTCCAGGCCCCGTCGTCGCGTCGCAACCTTTGTGAGCGTCGTCGGCGCGGTCGTGTTGGCTCTCGGCCTCACCGCGTGTTCCGGCGAAGACGGGGCCGGCGTGATCGACACGGTCGGCAGCGTTGACTTCGTCAACCCGCTCGCGATCCCGCCGCTGGCCGAATCAACCGTCAATGCCGCCGGTGAGCGGGTGTTCGACCTCACGGCGGAGGCTGGCACGACCGAGTTCACTCCGGGCGTCGTGACCGAGACGTGGGGCTACAACGGCAGCTACCTCGGCCCGACGATCGTCGCCCGGCGCGGCGAAAACGTGCGCATAAACGTCAACAATGACCTCGACGTAGCCACCACCGTGCACTGGCACGGCGCCAATCTGCCCGCCGAAATGGACGGTGGACCGCACCAGATGGTCGAGCCCGGCGCCGGATGGAGCCCCAACTTCGAGATTGACCAGCCAGCCTCAACTCTTTGGTATCACCCGCACCCGGAAGGCGATACCGAGCACCAGGTGGAGATGGGTCTGGCTGGGGTCTTCATCGTGCAGGACGACGAGGAGGCAGCCCTAAACCTGCCGCGCAGCTACGGCGTCGACGATATTCCGGTGGTGGTGCAGGACCGCCGTTTCGACGAGAACGGGCAGTTCGTCACCGACGTGCGCGGCTACATCGGTCCGATCGGTGACCAGCTGCTCGTCAACGGCACCCTCGCGCCCTACCTCGACGTCACCTCCGAGGTGGTGCGCCTCCGACTGCTCAACGGGTCAACCTCCCGGGTTTACGACTTCGGATTGAGTGACGGCCGGCCCTTCGACCTGATCGGAACCGATGGCGGACTGCTGGAGGAGGCGGCGCCGATGGACGGCATCCGTTTGTCGCCGGGGGAACGCGCTGAAGTGCTCGTTGAGCTGGTGCCGGGGGAGACCGTGAACCTGCAGTCGAACCCGCCAGACCTCGGCATCTCAGCCAGTGCCGCGACGCGCAACGCCGGTGACGACACCCTCGATGTGCTGGAGCTGCGCGCCGCCGACACGCTCAGCAGCATCGGGGAGACCGCCAGCACCCTCGCGAGCATCGAACCGCTCGACAAAGCGGATGCCACAGTCGACCGGTCGTTCACCCTCAACGGTTACACGATCAACAATCGGCTGATGGACATGACCCGCATCGACGAGACGATCGAGGCCGGCGCGACCGAGATCTGGACCGTCGACAACGCCATGCCGCTGCCCCACAACTTTCACGTGCACGGCGTGCAGTTTCAGGTGCTGCGGGTGGGCACCGAGCCGCCGCCCGTCGAGCTGTCGGGTTGGAAGGACACGATCTACCTCGAGCCCGGAGTGCGCTACGAACTCATTATGCAGTTTGCGGAATATACCGACCCCGACTTTCCGTATATGTTCCACTGCCACATGCTCTCGCACGAGGACGCCGGAATGATGGGCCAGTTCGTCGTGGTCGAGCCCGGCGAGGAAGCAGGCACCCCGCCGACCGCTCACGACGCCATCGTTCCCCAGTCGAACCTGGCCGTCGGGAGCGGGCCGCGGGCACTCGCGCCGGCCCACGGTCACTAGCTGTCCGCATCCGCTTAACGAGAGAAAGCCGCCAGCTTGAGCCGGCGGCTTTCAGTATCTCTGCATTAAACTCAGTGTCTCTGCATTAAACAGAGGGGTCGACGGGAATCGAACCCGCGTCATAAGTTTGGAAAACTCAGGCTCTACCATTGAGCTACGACCCCAGGCCCAAAATCTGGGCACTCGAATATCGTAGTACAGGAAACCGGGGGTCGTTTGCCAGTGCGGGCGCATCCGCTCGAAAGGCGTGCATTAGACTGACTGAGGTCATTCCGCGTGTCGCGAGCTACTGCGTGCACCACCGGATTGGTTCCCCAACAAAGTAGTACCGATGGGTCGAAGTAGATCCGGGGCGTAGCTCAGCTTGGTAGAGCGCTCGTTTTGGGGGCGAGAAGTCGCAGGTTCAATTCCTGTCGCCCCGACATTATCCGCAGCACACCGTTTCAATACACAGGAGAGTCTCGAGTGAAGTCCACGGTCGAAAAACTGAGCCCCACGCGCGCCAAGCTCACCATCACGGTGAGCCCCGACGAGCTGAAGCCAGCCATCACCCATGCTTACGGCCACATTGCCGAAGACATCAACATCCCCGGTTTCCGTAAGGGCAAGGTCCCGCCGGCAATCATCGACCAGCGCGTCGGCAAGGCCGCCGTTCTGGAGCACGCCGTCAACGAGGGTCTCGACGGTTTCTACCGCGCGGCTGTCGAAGAGAACAAGCTGCGCCCGCTCGGCCGTCCAGAGGCCGATATCGTCGAATGGCCGAGCAACACCGACTTCTCCGGTGACCTGCTCCTCGCCATCGAGGTTGACGTGCGCCCGGAGATCGACCTTCCCAGCTACGACGGCCTCAAGCTCACCGTTGACGCCGTCGCGGTGTCCGACGAGGAAGTCGCCGAAGAGCTCGACAAGCTGCGCAGCCGCTTCGGCACGCTCATCACGGTGGACCGCCCAGCCAAGACCGGCGACTTCGCCCAGATCGACCTGAACGCCGCGATCGACGGCGAAGAGGTTGACACCGCGAGCGGAATCTCCTACGAGGTTGGCTCCGGAGACCTCATCGACGGCATCGACGAGGCGCTTGACTCGCTCAGCGCCGGCGAGACCACGACCTTCAACTCCGACCTCATGGGCGGAGACCACGAGGGTGAGACGGCCGAGATCACCATCACGGTTATCGCCGTCAAGGAGCGCGAGCTTCCCGAGGCGAACGACGACTTCGCTCAGATCTCCAGCGAGTTCGACACGATCGCCGAGCTGACCGAGAGCCTCAAGGTTCAGGTTGAGAAGTCCAAGGCCTTCGGCCAGGGCAGCCAGGCCCGTGAGCGTCTCATCGAGACGCTTCTCGGCTCGGTCGAGGTTCCGATCCCCGCCGCGATCATCCTCGACGAAGTCAACCGTCACCTCGAGGGCGAAAGTCGCCTGGAAGACGACACTCACCGCGCCGAGGTCACCGAAGCCAGCGAGAAGACGTTCCGTCAGCAGATTCTGCTCGACACGATCGCCGAAGCCGAGCAGGTCAAGGTCAGCCAGGACGAACTCACCCAGTACCTCATTCAGGGTGCCAGCCAGTACGGCATGGACCCGAGCGAGTTCGTGCAGACGCTCAACACCAACGGACAGATCCCGTCGATGGTGGCCGAGGTCGCCCGCAACAAGGCCCTCGCCATTGCCCTGGGCAAGGCCGAGGTCGTTGACTCCAACGGCAAGCCGGTCGACCTGAGTGAATTCACCGGCCCGGTCGGCGACGACACGGCTGTTGAAGCGGATGCTGCTGACAGCGCAGTCGAGGCAGCCCCGGCCGCCGAGGCTGACGCTGAGGTCGCAGCTGAGGCCGACGAGAAGCCCAAGAAGAAGAAGGCTGCTGCCAAGAAGTAGTACCTGCGTGCGTGAGAGGCCGGCTGGTCAGTACTTTTTAGAGGTGCTGGCCAGCCGGCCTCTTGCATGCTGCCGGGCACCTGTGCGATGGCCGGTAATCTGCCGAGGGCGAACAGAGCCATTTTGACGCTCGCGCTCCGATAGATTCATTGAGAAGCGACAACTGAAACGGAGCACGACATGGCCGACCCGACACCCACCAATGGTGTATTTGACCGACTGCTGAAGGACCGCATCATCTGGCTCGGCTCAGAGGTCCGTGACGAAAACGCGAACGAGATCTGCGCCAAGATCCTCTTGCTGGCAGCGGAAGATTCCAAACGCGACATCTACCTCTACATCAACTCTCCCGGCGGCTCGATCACCGCCGGCATGGCAATCTACGACACGATGCAGTTCGTACCCAACGACATCGTCACGGTCGGTATCGGCATGGCAGCCTCGATGGGTCAGTTTCTGCTTACCTCGGGGACCAAGGGTAAGCGATACATCACCCCGAACGCTCGCGTGCTTCTGCACCAGCCGTCCGGCGGGTTCGGCGGCACGGCCGCCGACATCCAGACCCAGGCTCGCCTCATCCTCGACATGAAGCAGCGCCTCTCCGAGATCACGGCCGCGCAGACCGGCAAGACCCCCGAGCAGATCAACGCCGACGGTGACCGCGACAACTGGTTCAGTGCGCAGGAAGCCCTCGAGTACGGTTTCGTCGACCATCTCCGCGCATCCGCTTCGGATGTCATCGGCGGCGGCGGCACCGACCCCGACGCCACCAAGTAGTCCGCCGAAACTGAACAGGAAGAAATCATGACTATCCCCACATTCGGTGGAACGGCCTACAGCTCGATGGGCGGCTCGACCAAGCACTTGACTAATAACGGCGCACCTGAATCGCGCTACATCCTCCCCACCTTCGAAGAACGCACCGCCTACGGCTACAAGCGCCAGGACCCGTACGCCAAGCTGTTCGAGGACCGCATTATCTTCCTCGGCGTGCAGGTTGACGACGCCTCCGCCGACGACGTGATGGCCCAGCTCCTCGTACTCGAAAGCCAGGACCCGGACCGCGACATCACGATGTACATCAACTCGCCCGGTGGATCGTTCACCGCCATGACGGCGATCTACGACACCATGCAGTACATTCGCCCGCACGTGATGACGGTGTGCCTCGGCCAGGCGGCATCCGCTGCGGCCGTATTGCTCGCCGGTGGAACCGCGGGCAAGCGCCTCGCGCTGCCGAACGCGCGCATCCTGATTCACCAGCCCTCGGTTGGTGGGCAGGGTGGCGGCCAGGCTTCTGATATCGAGATTCAGGCCGCCGAGATTCTGCGCATGCGGGTCTGGCTCGAAGAGACCCTCGCGCACCACTCCAACCGGAGCGTTGAGCAGGTCAATAAGGACATCGATCGCGACAAGATCATGAGCGCGGCCGAGGCCCTCGAGTACGGCCTGATCGACCAGGTTCTGACCAGCCGCAAGAACCTTCCGATGTTGGTTAAGTAGCCGCACACCGAAATACCGCTGCGGCGCGTCGCCTTCGGGCGCCGCGCCGTTTCGGTTTGTGGCGCGCTGCACGAAAGTGTCGGACGCACAGGCTAGGCTCAATTGCAGCGAGACCAATGGAGGAGGCGGACATGGCCCGAATAGGCGAAAGTGCCGACCTGCTCAAGTGTTCCTTCTGCGGAAAGAGCCAGAAGCAGGTACAACAGCTCATCGCCGGCCCCGGCGTGTACATCTGTGACGAGTGCGTCGAGCTGTGCAACGAGATCATTGAAGAGCGACTGGCCGAGGCCGGCTCTGAAGCGACCGCCGGTGAATTCGACCTCCCCAAGCCCAAAGAAATCTTCGGTTTCCTCGAGGAATACGTCATCGGCCAGGAACCCGCCAAGCGTGCCCTCGCCGTCGCCGTGTACAACCACTACAAGCGTGTGCGGTCTCGTGCCACGCTCACCGCGGCCGAGGCGATCCACGACGATGTCGAGATTGCCAAGTCCAATATTCTGCTGATCGGCCCGACCGGCTGTGGCAAGACCTACCTGGCCCAGACCCTGGCCAAGCGTCTCAATGTACCCTTCGCCGTAGCGGATGCGACGGCTCTCACCGAGGCCGGCTACGTCGGTGAAGACGTCGAGAACATTCTGCTCAAGCTGATTCAGGCCGCCGACTACGACGTCAAGCGCGCCGAGACCGGCATTATTTACATCGACGAGATCGACAAGATCGCCCGCAAGGCCGAGAATCCGTCGATCACCCGCGACGTCNACCCGCGACGTCTCCGGCGAGGGCGTGCAGCAGGCGCTCCTGAAGATCCTCGAGGGCACCATTGCCTCCGTGCCCCCACAGGGTGGGCGCAAGCATCCGCATCAAGAGTTCATTCAGATCGACACCACGAACGTACTGTTCATCGTGGCGGGCGCCTTCGCCGGGCTCGAAGACATTATCTCGTCTCGGGCCGGCAAGAAGGGCATCGGTTTCGGCGCTCCGCTGCACATCAAGGGCGACGACATCAACCTGTTCAGCGAGGTTCTGCCCGAAGACCTGCACAAGTTCGGGCTGATTCCCGAGTTCATCGGCCGGCTACCCGTCGTCACGACGGTCACCCAGCTCGACCAGGTGGCGCTCATGCAGATTCTTACCGTGCCCAAGAACGCGCTCGTGCGGCAATATCAGCGCATGTTCGAGCTCGACGGCGTTGAGCTGGAATTTGAGCAGCCCGCCCTGGAAGCCATCGCCGACCTGGCTGTGCTTCGCAAGACCGGTGCCCGCGGTCTGCGCGCCATCCTCGAAGAAGTGCTTGGCCCGGTCATGTTCGAGGTGCCCTCCAGCACCGACGTCGAGCGGGTCATCATTACCCGCGACACCGTGTTGAACAATGCCCCCGCTGAAATGGTGCTGCACAAGACCCGCCAGGTGAAGTCGGCGTAAGCCGCTGAATAGTCGCACGGGGAAGCGACGATGAGCGAGCAGTCATCCGGCGCAAGCCCCGGTGTGTTTCAGCCGATCTCGACCGGCATTGTTGCCGCGATCACCGGGTTCGCCAGTTCGTTCGTGTTGGTGATTGCGGGGCTGCGCGCCGTCGGCGCCTCCGAAGCTCAGGCGTCTTCAGGGCTGCTGGCGCTGTGCCTACTCGTCGGTGTGGCCTGCATCGCGTTGCCCTGCTACTTTCGCATGCCGATCTCATTTGCCTGGTCAACACCCGGCGCGGCACTCCTCGTCGCGGCGGGCGCCACGACCGACAACTTCGGCGCGGCCGTCGGCGCCTTTCTCGTCTGCGGTGCGCTCATCGTGCTCTGTGGCCTCTGGCCGCCGCTCGGACGGGTCATCACGAGCATCCCGAGGCCCCTCGCCGGCGCGATGCTGGCCGGTATCCTCTTTCCCATCTGTCTCGCGCCGATTCAGGCGTCAATTGAACAGCCGCTGCTGGCGATTCCCGTCGTGCTGGTGTGGCTGGTGCTCTACCGGCTGGCCCCGCGCTGGGCGGTCCCGACGGCCATGATCGTGGCCGCGATCGGTATCGGCATAACCGCGGGAACGGGCTGGCTGTCAGCACCGACATCCGCTCCCGGTCTGGTCTTCGTCGCGCCGGTTTTTGATCCGCTCGTCATTGTGAGCCTCGGCTTGCCGTTGTTCGTCGTGACCATGGCGGGCCAAAACGTTCCCGGATTCGCCGTGCTCTCAACCTTCGGCTACCGGCCGCCGCCGCGTTCGGTGCTGGTCTGGTCGGGGATCGGCACCATGCTCGGATCGGTCTTCGGCGCGCACAATATGAACCTGGCGGCCATTACGGCGGCCCTCATGGCTAGCCCGGATGCTCACCGCGATCCGTCGAAACGCTGGATTGCCACGGTCGCATCGGGTTTTGGCTATCTCGTGCTTGGACTCGGGGCAGGGCTAGCCACAGCCCTCGTTGCGGCGTCGCCGCCCATTTTGATCATTGCCGTCGCCGGTCTGGCCCTGCTCGGTGCGCTTGTGACGAATGTGACCAGCGCGCTCGAAGAATCGGAACACCGCATCAGCGCGATGGCGACCTTTCTCGTGACCGCATCGGGCATCACAATCGTGGGCATCGGGTCGGCGTTCTGGGGCCTCGTGGTCGGTGGCATCTTCATGCTCTGGCTTGGCTGGCGGCGGCCCCTCGGTGCGTAGACGACCATGGACCCGGCTCAGTGGACAACTTTGGTGGGTGCCGGCGGGTCCGCATCCACCAAAGTTGTCTATTGAGCGGATGCCTCAGCCTAGTTCAGGCCGCGGCGGTCAAGGAGCGGCTGCAACGCTGCGTCTCGGCCGCGCCAGTGGCGGTAGGCCTCAAGCGGGTCCTTCGTACCGCCGACGCCGAGCAAGCGGTCCCGAAAGCGGTCACCATTGGCGCGGGTCAGTCCGCCATTCTCCTTGAACCATTCGACCGTGTCCGCGTCGAGCACCTCGCTCCAGATATAGGAGTAGTACCCAGCGTCATAGCCGCCGGAGAACGTGTGCGCGAAGTACGTGCTCGCGTAACGGGTGGGCACGGCAGGATTGTCGAGTCCAACGGAGGCGAGGGCATCCGCTTCGAACTGGGCAACGTCGGTAACGACCGTGTCAGCGTCGATGCGGTGCCAGGCCTGGTCGAGAAGCGCGGCGGCGAGATATTCGCTGGTCAGAAATCCCTCGTTGAAGGCCGAGGACGCCTGGATGCGATTTACCAGGTGTTGCGGCATCGCCTCGCCCGTCTCGTAGTGGTGGGCATAGTTCGCCAGCACTTCGGGCCAGAGCATCCACATTTCGTTGACCTGGCTGGGAAACTCCACGAAGTCGCGGTACACGTTGGTGCCGGAGAACTTGGGATAGGTCGCGCGGGCGAGCAGCCCGTGCAGGGCATGGCCAAACTCGTGAAACAGCGTGGTGACCTGGTCATAGGTGAGCAGCGTGGGTTGGCCAGCTGCCGGCCTGGACACGTTGAGGTTATTGCAGACCACGGTTGTGTCCGTGCCGAGCAGCGCGGACTGCGAGACTAGGGAATTCATCCACGCCCCGCCACGCTTGGAATCGCGGGTGTAGAAATCGCCGATGTACAGTCCGATACCGGTGCCGTCGTCGGTGCTGACCTCGAACACGCGTGCTTCGGGATGCCAGCCGACCAGGTCGGGCCGCGCAGTGAAGCTGAGGCCGTAGAGCCGCTGGGCCGCGAAGAACACTCCGCTGGCGAGCACGCTTTCGAGTTCGAAATAGGGGCGCATCGCCGCAGTATCGACGTCGTACTTCGCCCGGCGCACCTTCTCCGTGTAGAACGCCCAGTCCCAGGCCGCCAGCTCGAAGCCACCGCCCTCGGCATCGATCACGGCCTGCAGGTCGGCCTGTTCCACGAGGGCGTTGCGGGCGGCGGCCGGGGCGAGGCCGCCGAGCAGCTCCCAGACGGCGCCGGGAGTCTTGGCAGTCTCGTCGGCGGTCACGTAGGCGGCATGGCTGTCGAACCCGAGCAGGCTGGCGCGCTGGGCACGCAGGTGCGTGATCTCGATCACGAGCGGCCGGTTGTCGTTGCCGGCTCCGGCCTCATTAGAACGGATGCCGCGGGCCCGGCTCGCCGTTAACAACCGTTCCCGCACGCTCCGGTTGGTTAGACTCGCGAGGTACGGGTGCGACGTGGGCAGAACGAGACTGATCAGGTATTTACCGTCGAGGCGGCGTTCGGCGGCCGCTTCAGCCGCAGCGGAGATCTCGCCGTCGGTGAGCCCGGCGAGCTCGGCCACGTCGTCGATCACCAGCGCGAGTTCGTTGGTATCGGCCAGCAGATTCTTCTCGAAGCGGGTGGTCAGGATCGACAGGCGTGAGTTGAAATCACGCAGTGCCCGCTTGTCTTCATCGTCGAGCCCGGCTCCGGCGAGCGTGAACTCGGTGTAGTAGCGGTCGATCAGATAGAGCGACTCGGCATCGAGACTCAGACTCGCTCGCTGCCAGTGCACGGCGGCGATGCGCGTGTACAGTGCGGGATCGAGTCGGATCGAATCGGCGTGGGCGGCCAGCAACGGCGCGAGTTCTTCTTCGAGGTCGTTGGTGAAGTCGCTGGAGTCTGACGAACTCTGGTTGAAGAAGACCTCGGCGACCCGACCCAGGGTCTGCCCGCTGCGCTCGAGGGCGACGAAGGTGTTTTCAAAGGTGGGCGCATCCGCTGTGCCGGTGATGAGAGCGACCTCGGCGAGCTGGTCGGTCATGCCCTGCACAAAAGCCGGCCGGTAATGGGCGTCGGCAATCTGCGCGAAGGGCGGCAACTGGTAGGGCAGCGTACTGCGGGCGAAGAAGGGATTGTTCGCGGTGGAAGCCATACTCCCAGACTAGCGACCGGCCCGAGCACGCTCGCCAGCGCGCGGCGCGCAAATCAGGCGCAGGCTGTCGCGGGGTCGTAGGATCTGACCATGACAGACCTGACCGCGAGCTCCGAGTCCGCTCCACGTGACCAGTACACCCACGGTCATCACGAAAGCGTGCTGCGCTCACACACCTGGCGCACGGTGGCCAACTCGGCCGCCTATCTGATTCCCGAGCTCGCAGCCGGCGGCGTGCTGCTGGATGTCGGCTGCGGACCCGGCACGATAACGGTTGATCTGGCCCGTCGGCTCGCCCCCGGTCGAGTTGTCGGCCTGGACGCGTCGTCCGAGATCGTCGAGCGTGCAGCCGGGCTGGCCGCCGATGAGGGAGTGCACAACGCGCAGTTCCAGGTCGGAAATGTCTACGCGTTGGACTTTCCGGATGCGTCGTTTGACATTGTGCACGCCCACCAGGTGATGCAGCACCTGGCCCGTCCCGTCGCCGCCATGGCCGAGATTCGGCGAGTGCTGCGGCCCGGCGGCGTCTTCGCCGCCCGTGACGTCGACTACGGGGGAGTGATGATCGCTCCCGTGATCGATGCTCTCACCGAGTGGATGCGGGTCTACCGCGAGGTGCACTACTGGAACGGCGGTGACCCGGATGCCGGACGCTCGCTGAAAGCGTGGGCTTTGGCGGCGGGCTTCACCAGCGTGACGAGCAGTGCCTCCATGTGGTGTTTCGCGTCCGACGCCGAACGGGAATGGTGGGGAGAATCCTGGGCAGTGCGGGTGACCGAGTCGAGCTTCGCGGCGCACGCCATCGAAGCCGGCGTGGCCGAGCTGGCCGATCTGAAACGGATGGCGGCCGCCTGGCGGGTGTGGGTGCGCGATCCGAACGGGTGGTTCGGCATGCCGCACGGCGAAATTCTTGCGCGGGCCTGACCCAGGAGTTACGGGTTAGATCCACTCCTCGTCATCGTCATCCGTGTTGGTGGACGGCTGCGTGATGGTGGCGCTGTCATCGACCGGGTTGAACCGGATGATGGTGCCATCGTCCAGCTCGATCACCGGCTTGGACTCCAGCCAGGTCAGTGTCCAGCGCCAGGTGCTGGTGTCCACGGCGAGGGCAGCGAGGTCCTCCTCGACGGCGTGCACGGCGATTTCCACGACGTGGGGGAGGCCGGCGGGCAGGGTGCCGCCGAGTGACCAGCGAGTGCCGAGTTGCATGACTTAGACGTCGATCTCGTAGGTGACCCAGTCGGTGCGGGTGCCGACCTGGTCATAGAGCACCTGGGCGGTGGCGTTGTCGGCGGCGGTCAGCAGCTGCACCTGGGCCAGCTTTCGCGCACGCGCGTAGGACTTGGTGAAATCCATCAGCTGCGTTGCGACGCCCTGGCCGCGGGAATCCTCGGTCACGAACAGGTCATCGAGAAAGAGTGCAAGATCGCCGCTGAGCGTGCGCGGCACGGTGCGGTAGTGTGCGAAACCGACGAAGTCGCCGGCGTCATTGACCGCGACGGCACCGTCGAGAGAGTTGTTCGCGTCGATGATCCAGCTCCAGACCTGCAGCGCGATCTGGTCGGTCAACTCGCTCTCGTAGAACGCGCTGTAACCCTCAAACAGGCCCAGCCAGGGGAAGAAATCTTTGTCGCCCAGCGGGCGTACGGTAACTGACATCTGGTTTCCTAACTTTCCAACACGGTGGCGAAAACGATGTCGGTCACGGCGAGTTCGCTGCCGTCGACAAAGGTTAATTCTTGAATTCGGCCGACCGCTTTGAGATCGGCGGCGGCCAGGGTCAGCAGCGCGATTTCGGCCGGTGCACCGCAGATCACTGCGGAATCCAGTTCGGACTTCTGGGAGGCCTTGGCATCCGTTTTAGCCCGACGGATGCCGGTGAGCGCGCGACTGGCCAAATCCAGCAGGGCGATGTTGCCGGTGGCAACCTCATCGCTGCCGAGCAGGTCGGCCGCGACGGGCCACGGCGCGGTGTGCACCGAACCCTCATTCGACCAGGACCAGGCTTCTTCGGTCGCGAACGGCACGAACGGTGCGAACAAGCGCAGCAGGGTGGCCAGCGCGGTGCGCAGCGCAGCAACAGCGGAAGCCTGGCCGGTTCCGGGCTCGCCGTAGGCGCGCTCTTTGACCAGTTCGAGGTAGTCGTCGCAGAAGGTCCAGAAGAAGCTCTCGGTGGTTTCCAGCGCCCGAGCGTGGTCATAGTTCTCGAACGCGGTCGTGGCCTGGGCGACGACCGCGGTCAGGCCGGCGAGCATGCTCTGGTCGACCGGCTCGGTCACCGGGGCGTCGATGCTGCCCTGCGACATGGAGACGAATTTGCTCGCGTTGAGAATTTTGATGGCGAGGCGACGGCCGATCTTGATCTGCGTCGGGTTTTGCGGATCGAAGGCCGCATCGGTGCCCAGGCGAGAGGATGCCGCCCAGTAGCGCACCGCATCGGATCCATGCTTTTCGAGCATGTCGGCCGGGGTGACCACGTTGCCCTTCGACTTCGACATTTTCTTGCGGTCGGGGTCGACGATGAAGCCGCTGAGCGCGGCGTGCTGCCAGGGTGACTTGCCGTGCTGCTGCTCTGCGCGCAGCAGGGTGGAGAACAGCCAGGTGCGAATGATGTCCTGGCCCTGCGGTCGCAGCGAGTACGGGAAGACGAGGTTGAACAGCTCCGGGTCCCGCTCCCAGCCGCCGGCGAGCTGCGGGGTGAGCGAGGAGGTGGCCCAGGTGTCCATCACGTCGACCTCGCCGACGAAACCGTTGGCCTGGCCGCGCTGGCTCTCGGTGTAGCCGGGGGCGGCATCCGACGAGGGGTCAACCGGCAGCAGGTCGCGGGTGGCGACGATTGGCTGGTCGAAGACCGGGTTGGCGTCGGCGTCGAGCGGATACCAGACCGGCAGTGGCACGCCGAAGAAGCGCTGACGCGAGACGAGCCAGTCGCCGGTGAGGCCGTTGACCCAGTTCTCGTAACGCACCTTCATGAATTCGGGGTGCCAGGCCAGTTCGGTGCCGTGCTCGAGCAGGCGGGCGCGCAGCTTTTCGTCGCGAGCACCGTTGCGGATATACCACTGGCGGGTCGAGACGATTTCGAGCGGCTTGTCGCCCTTTTCGAAGAACTTCACCGCGTGCACGATGGGCTTGGGTTCGCCGATCAGGTCGCCGCTGGCTTTCAGCAGCTCGACCACGGCCGCTTTCGCACCGAACACCGTTTTGCCGGCGAGCTGCGCATACGCTTCACGGCCGGCTTCGGAGGTGATCGCCTCTGGCACTTCGGCCATAATGCGACCGTCGAAGCCCATGATTGCACGGTTGGGCAGGTCGAGCTCCCGCCACCAGACGACGTCGGTCACGTCGCCGAAGGTGCAGATCATGGCGATTCCCGAGCCCTTGTCCTTTTGGGCGAGGTGGTGGGCGAGCACCGGAACCTCAACGCCGAACACGGGGGTGGTCACCGTGGTGCCGAACAGGTGCTTGTACCGTTCGTCATCCGGATGCGCCACCAGTGCCACGCAGGCCGGCATCAGCTCGGGACGGGTCGTTTCGATCTCTATCGTGGTGCCGTCGGGCTTTGCGAACGACACCCGGTGGTACGCGGCCGGCATGTCCTTGTCTTCGAGTTCGGCCTGGGCGACCGCGGTGCGGAACGTGACGTCCCACAGGGTCGGTGCCATCGCCTGGTATGCCTCGCCGCGTTCGATGTTGCCCAGAAAAGCCAGCTGCGAGGTGAACAAGGCTTCCTGGCCGATGGTGCGGTAGGTCTGGGTCCAGTCGACGGAGAGGCCGAGGGTGCGCCACAGCGCTTCGAACTGCTTCTCATCTTCCTTGGTGAGGGTTTCGCACAGTTCGATGAAGTTGCGGCGGCTGATCGGCAGCTGGTCGGCGGCCTTGACGCTTTTGCCGTCGCCGCCCTCGAACGGCGGAACGAAGTCGTCGGTGTAGCCGAGCGACGGGTCGCAGCGCACACCGTAGTAGTTCTGCACACGACGCTCGGTGGGCAGGCCGTTGTCGTCCCAGCCCATCGGGTAGAACACGTTCTTGCCGCGCATGCGCTGAAAGCGGGCGACGACATCCGTGTGGGTGTACGAGAACACGTGGCCGATGTGCAGCGAGCCGGAGGCGGTCGGCGGGGGAGTGTCGATCGAGTAGATCGTCTCGCGGGTCGCGTTCTCCCGGGCGAAGCGATAGGTGCCGTCGGTCTCCCAGCGGGACTCCCATTTAGCTTCGAGCCCTTCGAGGGCTGGTTTCTCTGGCACTCGATTGTCTGCGGCGCGATCGGCGGTGGTCATAGCTCTCCGGTTCGTATGCGGCACCGTGTCGGTGGTGAGGTGCCTAAGTCTGCCCGTCTAATCTACCCGATCGGCTCTTTTTCCCCGAACGGGCAGAGCGGTAGGGCGCGTCGGCAGGTGTTTAACCGAGTAGTCGGGGCACAGCTGAGAGCAATTGCACCGAATACGGATGCTGCGGCGCGGCGAATACGCGCGCCGCCGGACCACTCTCCACGATGCGCCCGCTGCGCATCACCGCGACCTCGTCGCTGATGTGCTGCACGACCCCGAGGTCGTGCGATATGAAGATCAGGCTGAGTCCGCGTTCCCGCTGCACGTCGTCGAGGAGATCGAGCACCTGCGCCTGAACGCTCACGTCGAGGGAGGACACGGGCTCGTCGCAAATGAGGATTTCGGGACGCCCGGCCAGTGCCCTGGCGATACCGACACGCTGGCGCTGTCCGCCGGAAAGTTCGAGCGGGCGCCGCGGCAGTACTGTTCGGGCCAGTTCGACCTCATCCAGCAGAGTCGTGAGCCGGGCAAGGTTCTGCGGAGACCGCCGCGAACCCCGTGAGTCGGTGAGCGTGGGACCGAGGGCATCCGCGAGAATCTCGGCGACGCTGCGGCGCGGATCGAACGAGCCGAGGGCATCCTGATAGATCGCCCCAATGCCGGGTCGTTGTCCCCGCCGGTCCTTCTCGGCGATCGAACTCCACGGCCGGCCAAACAGCGCTACTTCGCCCTGTTCCGGTTTCAGCAGTGCGAGCATCAGGCGAGCCGTCGTGGTTTTTCCGGAGCCGGATTCACCGACGATGCCGAGGGTGCTGCCCCGATGCAGTGCGAACGAGACGTCGTCGACGGCGAGCTGCCGGCTGCCGTCGGGACGCCGAAAACTCCTGGTCAGGCCGATGGCCTCGAGCACGATTTCGCCCTGCTCCGTGGCGTTCGGGGCCGGAGCCGGGGAGCGGAGAACCGTTCTGGCGGCGGGGGAATCCAGCGGGCTCAGCCGGCTTCCGCGCGGCTTGTCCGCCGGAACCGCGGCGACCATGCGGCGGGTCTGCTCGTGCTGTGGGGAACCCAAAACCTGTTCGGTCGGGCCGGATTCAATGAGCCGGCCGTCGTGCATCACCGCAACCCGATCGGCGATGCGGCTCACCACCGCGAGGTCGTGGCTGATCAGGAGCAGGGCGGTGCCGCTCAGCTTGATCTGCTCGAGCAGCGCCAGAATCTGCGCCTGCACGGTCACGTCGAGCGCCGTCGTCGGTTCGTCGGCGATGAGCAGCGGCGGGCCCAGCGCGATCGCCGCCGCGATCAGGGCGCGTTGGCGTTCACCGCCGGAAAGCTGCCCGGACAGTTTGTGTACCTGTTGAGCCGGGTCGGGCAGTCCGACGGCATCGAGCAGTTCGACCACCCGGCGGGCACGAGCCGCGGCGCCGAGGGTCGTGTGCAGCCGCAGCGAGTCGGCGATCTCCCGGCCGATCGGCCGGAGTGGGTCGAGCGAGACCAGGGCATCCTGCAGCACCAGGCCGACGTCCTTGCCGCGCCGAGACTGCCAGGCCCGGTCGGTCAGCCCCAGCACGCTGCGCCCGCCGAGGTCGAGCCGGTCGGCCTGCACCCGGGCGTTGCCGCCGGCGAGTCCGAGCAGGCTGCGCGCGGTCACGCTCTTGCCCGAGCCGGATTCGCCGACGATGGCGAGGCACTCGCCCGGTGCTATCTCGAACGACACTCCGTTCACGACCGGCTCGTTCGCGCCGAAGCCCACACGCAGGTTGTGCACGGTCAGCGCCGCGGTGGCGCTCATGCGTGCCGCATTCGGCGGTCGATGCTGCGGCCGAGCACGGTGGCGGTCACGGCGGTGAGCACGATGAACAGACCGGGAAAGAAACTCATCCACCAGGCCGAGGTGATGTACGTACGTCCGGCCGAGAGCATCGCGCCCCACTCTGCGGTCGGCGGTTCGGCACCGAGGCCGAGATAGCTCAGTGTTGCGGCCCAGACGATCGCCTGGCCGACTCCGAGGGTGGCGAGCACGAACAGCGGCGCGAGCGTATTCGGCAGAATATGACGCACTAATATCTGCCAGCGGGTGCGGCCGAGCACGGTCGCGGCCTCGACGAAGGCGGCCCCGCGCACGGCGATGAGCTGCGCGCGAATAATGCGGGCGTAGCCCGGGGCGGTGGACAGCCCGACCGCTATGGTCGCCGTCGCCACGCCGGGGCCGAACACCAGGATGAACAGCAGGGCCAGCAGCAGACCCGGAAACGCGAACAATACCTCGAGTAACCGGTTCACGGTGAAATCGACGATGGATCCGAGCATTCCGGCCAGGGTGCCGAGCACCACGCCGAGCCCCAGACCGATCGCGGTCGCCGCGATACCGATCACGAGCGAGTACTGGGTGCCGTGCACGACCCGGGTGTAGATGTCGCGGCCGGATTCGTCGGTGCCGAAACCGTGCGCGAAGCTCGGTGGCGAAAACGCCGCCAGCGGGTCGATGGCGAGTGGATCGCCAGGGGCTAGAAACTGCGGCGCCACTGCCGCGATCAACAACAGGAGGGCGAGCAAGCCGGCCACGCCCTCGGCCACTCCCAGACGTGCTGGCCGAACGGACTGGTTGGAACGCACGGCGAGCTCGGCCTGCACCTCGAGATCGCTCACGAGAGTCGCAGCCGGGGATCGACCAGGCGACTGACGGCATCCGTCAGTAAAGTCATCAGGATATAGGCGACGGCGACGATCATGACGACGCCGATCACCACCGGAACGTCGCGCAGGGTGACCGCGTTCAGCAGGGTGCGGCCCAGTCCTGGCCGGGCGAAAATGGTCTCGACGACGACCGCGCCACTGATCAGTGAGCCGAAGGCCCAGCCGGAGAGGCTGATCGCCGGCAGGGAGGCATGACGCAGTGCGTGGATCCAGCGGACCCCGCGCTCACCCTCGCCACGCGCCCGCGCCGAGAGCACGAACGGGCTCTCCAGGGCGATCATGAGGGACTCACGCATGATCTGCCCGAGAAAACCGGCCAGCGGAATGGCCAGGGTGAGCACCGGTAAGACCAGTCCGGCCACCCCGCCAGTACTGATCGGGGGCAGTGCGCCGAGCCAGATACTGAACACGACGATCAGTGAGGTCGCGAGCCAGAAATGCGGCAGCGCCGCCGCGACGATTTCGAGGCTCGACCCCACCCGGGCAGCGACCCGACCACCGCGCGTCGACCAGGTGGCCAGGGCCAGAGCAATCACCCAGGCCAGGCCGAGGGCGAGCACGGCGAGCAGCAGGGTGCCGCCGAGCTGGGCCAGAACGAGCGGGCCGACCTCCATATTAAGGGCGTAGGAACGCCCGAGGTCACCGGTTGCGAGGCGTCCCAGCTGAACCAGGTACTGCGTGAAAACGGGCTGGTCGAAGCCGTACTCCGCGGTGACCGCAGCGAGTGCTTCGGGGGAGGCCTGCGACCCCGGGCCACCGAGCACAGCCTGAGCCGGGTCGCCGGGAATCAACCGCACCGCAAAAAAAGTGACGGATGCCACGGCCCACAGCACGAAGACCGCTCCGGCCAGACGCACGCCGAGTCGGCCGAGCGCCCGCGGCCCGGAGCGATCGGTCGGCGCTACCGGTTCAGCCACGCGTCGTACAGCGTGGGAACGGCCACGGTCGGCAGCGTGCGCAGGCCAACGACGTCGCTGCGCAGCAGGTAGTGGTTCTGCTGGTCGTAGAGCGGCAGAATGTAGAAGCCCGCCAGAATGCGGTCCTGCGCTTCGGCGTAGAGCGACGTGCGCTCTGTTTCATCCGCGGTTCGGGCCGCCGTCGTGAGCAGTTCGTCGATCTCGGGATCGTTGACCTGGGCGAGGTTGGCGAAGTACCCGCTCGGGGCCGGCACGATGCTATCGGAGTGATACAGGATGCGCAGCACGTCGGGGCCGACCTTGGTATACGGTGCGCTCACGGCGTCGTAGTCGTTGGTGGCGAGCGCGGCATACCAGCTGGAGAGATCCATCGGGGCGAGCTTCACTTCGAAACCGGTCTCCTTGGCCGTGGCCTGGATCTGTTCGAACACGCTCTGCTCGGCCGGAATGGACTGGTTGGTGCTCACCGGAAATTCCACCGAGAGTCGCACGCCGTCTTTGACCCGGTAGCCGTCGGCATCCGTCTCACGCCAGCCGGCCGCATCGAGCAGCTCCGCGGCGGCCGACGGGTCGTAGTCGAACAGGGCTTCGTTCGAAACGCCCATGGCCTCGACGCTCGACAGCGCCGAGTACGACCGAGTGGCGGTGCCCTGGAACAGGCTCGAGACCGCGTCGTCGACGTTGGCCGAGCGGATGAACGCCTCACGAACGCGCACATCGTTGAACGGTGCCTGACCCGAGTTCAGTTCGATGCGGTTGGAGGCGCCGGGGCGCGGCGAGTCGAGCTGCTCGATCGAGTCGCTCTGTTCGGCCTGCACGATGGTGTCGGGCTGGGCGTTGTCGATCACGTCGACCTCGCCGGACTGCAGCGCGGCGTAGCGGGAGGCCGAGTCGGGAATGAAGCGCCAGATCACCTTGTCGAGGTAGGCGGGACCGCTGTGGTCGGCATCCGCCGGCGGGGAAACATAGTCATCATTGCGCACGAGGGTGATCGCGTTCTGCTTGACCCAGCTCTCGACCCGGAACGGGCCGGTGCCCACCGGGGTGGCACAGTTCTCGTCCTGGCTGCGCTCGAGCGCGGTGGGGGATTCCATCGCGAGCCAGACCTGCGACAGCGACTCGAGCAGAGCGCTGTCGGGTTCGGTCAGAATAAAACGCACCACGGTGGGGGACACAACCTCAGTGCTGGCGACCTTGCCGAGGGCGAGGTAACCGGTCGAGGAGAGCGTTTCGGGATCCTGCAGGTGGGCGACATTCGCCTGCACTGCTGCGGCGTCGAAGACCGTGCCGTCGGTGAAGGTGACGTCATCGCGCAGAGTGAAGTCCCAGGTCAGGCCATCGGCGCTCGGCGTCCAGGTCTCGGCCAGCCACGGAATGATCTGGCCGGCGGAATCACGCGAAACCAGCGACTCCAGGTACTGCGCGCTGATCATTCCCTGCGGAAAATTGCCCCCGACGTGCGGGTCGAGGCAGCTCGGTTCGGCATCACCCGAGGCGTAGGTGAGGGTGCCGCCGCTTTGCGGCTCGCCGACGGGGTCGTTCGAGGTGGTCGGCGTGCAGCCGGCGGCCAGCAGGCCGACGGAGACCAGGCCGACGAGCCCTCCGAATGACCGAGCGGTGCGCGTGGAAACGCGGTGGGGAGCAGACATTCACAAACTCTTTCATCCATTGCCGAGTTGGTCTCAACTGAACCGACCCATCGTGCGAATGGGCCGACCTATAACACTAACGCCGTCCCACTCCAGTACAATCGAAAGTGGATGACAGTGACCCGGCCATCACCGGGAAGTCTTCGGAAGAACGGATGCCCACCTTCGGGTGGACAGCTCAGTAGAACCGAACGAGTCGGGCCCGTTACAGCCTGTGAACAAGCGGTCGCCCGGCAGTTTTGGGCGGCAAGCGAGGTGGTACCGCGGCGATTTCTACAGAATCGTTCGTCCTCGTGGAGCAGGGCCCCAGTGACCCGTCCCGGTAGGAGAAGCATTTTGTACCCCAAGAGCCGCAACACGACCCCCCACGGCACACCCGCCGAGGCCATCGTTCCGTCACCGAACTTTCCCGCGCTCGAGAGCGAGGTGCTGGAATTCTGGAAGAACGACGACACCTTCCAGGCCTCGATCGACGCACGCGCCGGCGCCGAAGAGTGGACCTTTTATGACGGCCCGCCGTTCGCCAACGGCCTGCCGCACTACGGGCACCTGCTCACCGGATACGCCAAAGACCTGTTTCCCCGGTTTCAGACCATGCGCGGCAAGCAGGTGCACCGCCGCTTCGGCTGGGACACTCACGGCCTGCCGGCTGAGCTCGAGGCTGAACGCAAGCTCGGCATTACCGACAAGAGCCAGATCGAAGAGATGGGCCTCGCTGCCTTCAACGCCGTCGCCCGCGAGTCGGTGCTCGAATACACCAAGGAGTGGGAAGAGTACGTCACCCGGCAGGCCCGCTGGGTCGACTTCGAGAACGACTACAAGACCCTCGACATCACCTTCATGGAGTCGGTGATCTGGGCGTTCAAGCAGCTGCACACCAAGGGCCTCGCCTACGAGGGTTACCGGGTGCTGCCCTATTGCTGGCGCGACCAGACCCCGCTCTCCAACCACGAGCTGCGTATGGACGACGACGTCTACAAGATGCGCCAGGACCAGACCGTCACGGTCACCTTCCCGCTGATCGGCACGAAGGCCGAAGCCCTCGGCCTGACCGCGGTGCGTGCCCTGGCCTGGACTACCACCCCGTGGACCCTGCCGTCCAACATGGCCCTCGCCGTCGGCCCCGACATCACCTATGCCGTCGTTCCGGCCGGCCCGAACGGCACGCCGGACGCCGAGGTGCTGCGGGAGGCCGCCGATGCCACGGCAGAGGTGCTCGGCGCCGAATACCTGATCGCCATCGACCTGGTCGGGAACTACGCCAAGGACCTGGGCTATGAGTCGGCGGCGGACGCCGTCGCATCTGTTTCGCGCACTGTTACCGGCACCGAGCTCGCCGGTGTCGGCTACGACCGCCTGTTCGACTACTACGCCGACACCGCAGTCTGGGGCACCGAGCAGGCCTGGCGTTTCGTCGTCGCCGACTACGTCACCACGAGCGACGGTACCGGCATCGTGCATCAGGCTCCCGCCTACGGCGAGGAGGACCAGAAGGTCTGCGAGGCCGCCGGAATCCCCGTCATCCTCTCCCTCGACGACGGGGGAAAGTTTCTCAGCGACATTTCCGAGGTGGCCGGCCAGCTCTGGAGCGACGCCAACAAGCCGCTCACCGCGCTGCTCAAGGCCAACGGCCGGCTGTTGCGCCAGGCCAGCTACGAGCACTCTTACCCGCACTGCTGGCGCTGCCGCAACCCGCTCATCTATAAGGCCGTGTCGAGCTGGTTCGTGCGCGTCACCGACTTTCGCCCGCGCATGGTCGAGCTCAACCAGGAGGTGAACTGGGTTCCGGAGAACGTCAAAGACGGCCAGTTCGGCAAGTGGATCGGCAACGCCCGCGACTGGTCGATCAGCCGCAACCGCTACTGGGGCTCCCCGATTCCGGTCTGGAAAAGCGACAACCCCGATTACCCCCGAACGGATGTCTACGGCTCGCTCGACGAGTTGGAAGCCGATTTCGGGGTGCGCCCGACCGACCTGCACCGCCCGTACATCGACGAACTCACCCGACCGAACCCCGACGACCCCACCGGCCAGTCCACCATGCGCCGCATTACGGACGTGCTCGACGTCTGGTTCGACTCGGGCTCCATGCCGTTCGCCCAGGTGCACTACCCGTTCGAGAACCGGGAATGGTTTGAAGCGCACAACCCGGCCGACTTCATCGTGGAATACATCGGGCAGACCCGCGGCTGGTTCTACCTGCTGCACGTGCTCTCCACCGCCCTGTTCGACCGGCCGGCGTTCAAGAACGTGGTCAGTCACGGCATCGTGCTCGGCAACGATGGCCAGAAGATGAGCAAGTCGCTGCGCAACTACCCCGACGTCAACGAGGTCTTCGACCGCGATGGCGCCGACGCCATGCGCTGGTTCCTGATGAGCTCGCCGGTGCTGCGCGGCGGCAACCTCGTCGTCACCGAGGAGGGAATTCGTGAGGGTGCCCGCCAGGTCATGCTGCCGCTGTGGAGCACCTGGTACTTCTTCTCCCTCTACGCCAACGCGTCTGCGTCCACTGACACCGCCGGTGCCGCCGGCTACGACGCCACCTGGCGTACCGACTCGACCGACGTGCTCGACCGCTACCTGCTCGCCAAGACCCGCGACCTCATCGTCGGCGTCACGAGCGACCTCGAAGCCCTCGACAGCACGGTCGCCGCCGCCCGCCTGCGGGACTTCGCCGACGTGCTCACCAACTGGTACGTACGCCGGTCCCGCGACCGGTTCTGGGGCGGCGCGGCTGCCGGTGCCACCTCGCACGAAGCCTTCGACACGCTCTACACCGTGCTGGAAACCGTCTGCCGGGTCACGGCTCCGCTGCTGCCGCTCGTCACCGAACGCATCTGGCAGGGCCTGACCGGCGGCCGCAGCGTGCACCTCGAAGACTGGCCCGATGCCGCCCTGTTCCCGGCCGACGAAGAACTCGTCACCGCGATGGACCAGGTGCGCCTGATCAGCAGCACCGTGCTGTCGCTGCGCAAACAGGCCGGCCTGCGCGTGCGCCTGCCGCTGACCAACCTCACCGTCGTCACCGGCAACACGTCCGCTCTCGCTGCGTTCGTCGGCATCCTCCGCGACGAACTCAACGTGAAAACGGTCACCCTGATCGAGCTCGAAGATGACAGCGCGGTCGCGTACGGCGTCACCAGCAAACTCGTCGTCAACGCCCGCGCCGCCGGTCCCCGCCTCGGCAAGCAGGTGCAGCAGGTGATCAAGGCCGCTCGCGCCGGCGACTGGAGTGAGACCGACGGCATCGTGACGGCCGGCGGCATCGCCCTCGAGCCGAGCGAATTCGAACTGACCCTCGAAGCGAACAACGAGGCGGGTGACGGCAGCACCGCGCTGGCGTTATTGCCCGGCGGCGGGTTCGCCCTGCTCGCCACCAGCACCACGCCCGAACTCGAGGCCGAGGGCTTTGCCCGCGACCTCATTCGCGCCGTGCAGGACACCCGCAAATCGGCCGGTTTTCAGGTGAGCGACCGCATCCGTCTCGATCTGCTGTTTCAGAATGAAGCGGATGCCGACTCCTTCGACCTTGCCCTCGGGGTGAACGTCGCGGACGAAACCCTCGCCACGACGTTCAGCACCCATCGGCCGTCGCAGGGCGAATTTTCCGCTGATCTGCCGTCCGAGTGGCTCGAAGCGCGTGTCGGCGCGCCGGTCGAACACTACGTGCGCTTTGAAGCCGACCACTATGTCAATTTGGGCGCCGTCATTGTTGCCGTCGCACGCGTGAATGGAGCCATCCTTGTCTGACACCAACGCCCCTGCTGAGGGCACGCCCGACGACGATACTGCCGGCTGGAAGAACATCACCGGTCGCGGTGACGATGAGGAGCCGATGAACCAGCCGGCTCCGCTCGATTCTTTTCGTGAAGCCGGTGACGCCGTCTTCGCCGACCTGCTGCAGCGGGTGGGCGAGGCCCAGCCGCAGCCGCGTCTCGCACCGACACGTCGGGCGCTGGAATTCCTCGGCGACCCGCAGACGTCGTATCCGATCATTCACATCGCCGGCACTAACGGCAAGACCAGCACGAGTCGTATGGTCGAGAGCATCGTGCGCGCCTACGGTCTGCGCACCGGCCTGCTGACCAGTCCGCACCTGGTCCGGCTGAACGAGCGCATCGTCATCGATGGCGAACCGATCAGCGACCAGATCCTCGCCGCGAACTGGACCGACATCCAGCCCTACCTAAAGCTGGTCGACGGCGAGCTTGAAGCCGCCGGCGAAGCGCCGCTGACCTTCTTCGAGGCGCTCACCGTGCTGGCGTTCGCCTGCTTCGCTGACGCGCCGGTGGATGTCGCCGTGATCGAGGTCGGCATGGGCGGCGAGTGGGATTCCACCAACGTCGCCGACGGCCAGGTCGCCGTCTTCACCCCGATCGCCCTCGATCACACGCTGCGCCTGGGCAATACCGTCGCCGAGATTGCCCGCACCAAGAGCGGAATCATCAAGCCGGCGGCATCCGTGGTCTCCGCGGCGCAGAGCGCCGACGTGCGGGCCGAACTTAATCGCGCAGCGCAACTGACTGAGTCGACGCTGGCCCTAGAGAATGAGGGCTTCGAACTGCTCTCGAGCACCGTCGCCGTCGGCGGGCAGGTCATCTCGGTGCGCGGCCTGGCCGGCACCTACAGCGAACTGTTCCTGCCGCTCTACGGCACCCACCAGGCGCAGAATGCCACCGTGGCCATTGCCGCCGTCGAATCGTTTCTCGGCGCCGGCAGCCAGGCCCTCGCCAGCGATCTCCTCGCCGAGGGCCTCGCGACGGCGACGTCTCCCGGCCGCTTGCAGCTTGTCGGTATCGAACCGACCGTACTCGTGGACGCCGCGCACAACCCGCACGGTGCCGCAGCCCTCGCCGCAGCCCTCGAGGCGTACTTCGACTTCGACGAGATCGCCGTGGTCGTGGGAATTCTGGCCGAGAAAGACGCGCAGGGAATCATCGCTGCGCTCGCGCCGCAGGTCGACCGCTTCTACGTGACCGAGCCGCACTCGGAGCGGGCCGTGCGCATGGACGACCTCGCCGACAACATTGCCGAGTGGACCAGCGACCAGATCACCTTCCGCTTCGATGACCTGGCCGGTGCCCTGGAGAGCGCCCGTGAATGGGCCGCCGAGGCACCCAAGCGTGCTGTGCTCGTCACCGGGTCGATCGTGCTCGTCGGCGACGCGATCACCCTCGCCGCCGCCGGTGAGTGGATGGAGAAGTGAGCGGTCCGCGCTCGGTCAAGCGGTCGCTCGCGACGATTCTGCTCGGTTTCGAGACCATCGTCGTCTTTCTGGGCGGCGTCGTCACCCTGGGGCTGGTGTCCGTGGCGACCGAGCCCGGACCGGTCGCACCGCTCGGCGTGATCATCGGCGGCGTGCTGCTCTGTGCGGCCATGGTCGCCCTGATCCCACTGCTGCGCTACCGCTGGTCGTACCCGATCGGCTGGGCGCTGCAGGCGATCATTATCGCCACCGGGTTCGTCACCCCGGCCATGTTTTTTGTCGGCGCCCTGTTTGCCGCCATGTGGACCTACTGCATGGTCACCGGCTCCCGAATAGATCACACGCATCCAGATCAACACAAGGAGATTGAATGAACACCCCGATTGAAGAAACCCTCGTTTTGGTCAAGCCGGACGGCGTTGCCCGCAACCTGACCGGCGAAATTTTGCGCCGCATCGAGGCCAAGGGGTATTCCCTGGTCGACGTGAAGCTCGTCGAACCCGACCGCTCACTGCTCGCCGCGCACTACGCCGAGCACGCGGGCAAGCCCTTCTACGAGCCCCTCGTCGAATTCATGGAGAGTGGCCCCATCGTCGCGTTCCGCGTTGCCGGCAATCGGGTCATCGAAGGCTTTCGCGCCCTGGCCGGAACCACAGACCCCACGACCGCCGCTCCGGGCACGATCCGTGGTGACCTTGGCCGCGACTGGGGTTCCAAGGTGCAGCAGAACCTCGTGCACGGCTCCGATTCGCCCGAATCCGCCGCGCGTGAACTCGCGCTCTGGTTCGACTAGGCGCCATCTAAAAGGCCCCCGTCTCGAGGAGACGGGGGCCTTTTCTGGTTATCGTTACAGGCGGTTCAGCACGTCCATATTGACCTGGGCCACGATGAAGAACACGATGTAGCAGACGATCGTGATGACGAACATCCACGAATAAGCCCCAGCAGCCGCGCGGCGAACGGATGCCCCACCCGGCAGATTGCCGACCTTGAAGTTGTACAGCGTCACGGCTAAAAAGACCGGAATGGTCACCGCCCAGGTGGCCATGCACCACGGGCAGAGCACGTCGAGTACGAAGATGCTCTGCCCGATCAGCCAGATCACAAAGATCATCGCACCGAGCACGCCGACGTTGAAGCCGACCCAGAACCAGCGCGCAAACCGGGCGCCGGCCAGAATGGCCATGCCGATCGTGATCACGACGCTCCAGGCGGCGAGCCCGATCAGCGGGTTCGGAAAACTGAAAACGGCGCCCTGTGGCGAGGACAGATTCGTCGCGCAGCCGATCAACACACTGAAGCTGCAGCTGAGCTGCGCAGTGGGATCCTCCAGCAGGTGGATCTTGTCCAGCGTGAGGGCGAAGGCGGCGGCAAACGCGATGATTCCCGCGATGATCAGGAAAAAGGCCAGCCCGGTTGGACGGTGATAACGCTCTGTCTGCGGCACTCTTGTGATTATGCCACCCGCACGGCGTGGCTTAGTGCGATTGCATGCGATAATCGTTGGTAGTCGTTGAGCCGCGCTCAAGCAGACGCCACAGTGCTTAACGAGTACAGAGCTTAATGGGCAATAGTCGCCCAGTAGAAGGGTCCCACGACCCGCAGTTTTAGCAGCCAGAGCACAGGTCCCCGAAGTTACACCGGGGGTCAAAGCCGGGTGCAGCAGTAAAAGATTCGCGGGGATTTCACGCAGGTGGAGACCTCGCACGAGAGAGTAACCGGTGGATGGCGCGGTCATTCACAGCGGTCAAGGAGCGCACCAGTGATGGTGGAAGACAACGAAAACAAAAAACGCAAGAGCCTGTTCGGCACTCGCAAATCAACCCGGAAGACGCCGGTCACTGTGCCGACCGTTGCGCCAGCAGTCGAAGCGCCCGCCATCGAAGCGCCCGCAATGCCGCCGGAGCCTCCGATTAACAAGGTGACCATCGCCGAGTACAACAACGTCACCGGAGCGCAGCAGATGACCGACTCCACGCCAGAGCGCGCCAAGACGACGGACGACCAGAAGGACGGCCAGGCCCAGGCCCCGGTTCGCCCGTCGTACTCCCTGTTGTTTCAGGCGCCGGAGATTCTGCCGTTGCCGGCGCGCACCGGCATCCGCTCGTCGCAGCAGCAATCGCAGCAGGGACTGCACGAGCTGGATGACGACGAGGAAGAAGAGTCCACGACGGTTCGTCGTCGGGCCCGTCGTCGCACCGGCGACGAGAACCGTTCGGGTACCGACGACCCCGCCAACACCGTGGTCAAGGTGCGCGCCCCGCGCGAACCCGAACTCATCACCGAACCCCAGCGCATCAAGGGCTCGACCCGGCTCGAAGCGAAGAAGCAGCGTCGTCGCGACGGCCGCGATGCTGGACGCCGTCGCCCGGTGATCACGGAGGCCGAGTTCCTCGCCCGTCGTGAGTCCGTCGACCGCCTCATGGTCGTGCGCGCCAAGCACAACAAGATCCAGATTGGCGTGCTCGAGGACGGCGTGCTGGTCGAGCACTACGTCGCCAAGAACCAGGACGCCTCGCTCATCGGCAACGTTTACCTCGGCCGGGTGCAGAACGTGCTCCCGAGCATGGAAGCCGCCTTCGTCGACATCGGACGCGGCCGCAACGCCGTGCTCTACTCCGGTGAAGTCGACTGGGACGCCGCCGCCGAGAACTCCGGCACCAGCAACCAGGCCCGCCGCATCGAGCTCGCGCTCAAGCCCGGCGACAAGGTGCTCGTGCAGGTCACCAAAGACCCGATCGGCCACAAGGGTGCCCGCCTCACCAGCCAGGTTTCGCTACCCGGCCGCTACCTGGTCTACGTGCCCAACGGGTCGATGAACGGCATCAGCCGTAAGCTTCCCGACACCGAGCGGGCCCGCCTGAAGAAGATCCTCAAGGAGGTTCTGCCCGACAACGTCGGCGTCATCGTGCGCACCGCCGCCGAGGGCGCCACCGACGAGCAGCTCACCGTCGACGTCAACCGGCTGCGCCTGCAGTGGGCGAACATCGCCGAGCAGGTCGAGTCGGCGCAGGCGCCCGCCGAGCTGCACAGCGAGCCCGACCTGTTGGTCAAGATCGTGCGTGACGTCTTCAACGAAGATTTCCAGCGGATGGTCGTGGCCGGCCCCGACGTGCGCTCGACGATTGAGAACTACCTCAGTCAGGTCGCCCCCGACCTGCTCGAGCGCGTGGAAACCCACGAGGGCGAGGTCGACGCCTTCGACGAGTACCGCATCTCGGAGCAGATCGAAAAGGCCCTCGACCGCAAGGTCTGGCTCCCGTCCGGTGGATCCCTCGTGATCGACCGCACCGAGGCCATGACCGTCGTTGACGTCAACACCGGCAAGTTCGTCGGCAGCGGCGGCAACCTCGAAGAGACCGTCACCAAGAACAACCTTGAAGCGGCCGAAGAGATTGTGCGCCAGCTGCGCCTGCGCGACATTGGCGGCATCATCGTCGTCGACTTCATCGACATGGTGCTCGAAAGCAACCGCGACCTCGTGTCGCGTCGCCTGATCGAATGCCTCAGCCGGGATCGCACCAAGCACCAGGTGGCCGAGGTCACCTCGCTCGGACTCGTGCAGATGACCCGCAAGAAGCTGGGCCTCGGGCTGCTGGAGTCGTTCAGCGAGAATTGCGAGGCCTGCGCTGGCCGCGGCATCATCGTGCACCACGACCCGGTCATCAAGCACCGCCAGACGGCGCAGCCGCCGCAGGAACGACGCCCGCGCACCAAGAGTGGAAGCAACGGGGGCACGAGCAACGGTGACAGCGCGCACAACTCGGGCCAGCGTGACGGCTCCAACCGCGACCAGCACGCGGGTTCCAACTCGTCGTCCGACGCTCCCAAGAGCGGGGTGGGCACGCACGGCATAACCGAAGACGCCAAGCATGCCCTCGCATTGATCGCCGCCCGCACCATCACCCGCACCGGTTCCATCGCCATCGTGACCGCACCGGATGCTGCGGCACCTGCGGTCTCGCAGGCTGGTACCGCGCAGGCCGGTACCGCGCAGGCTGGTACCGCGCAGGCCGGTACCGAGCAGGCCGGTGTCCAACCGGAAGCAGCGGTTCAGTCGACAGCCGTGCCAGTCAGCACAGAATCGGCCGACCCGACGACGGGCACCGAGCGTTCGCGTGGTCGCCAGTCGCGCTCGCGCGGCCAGGGTGGGCGCGGCCAGCAGTCGCGATCCGAACAGGCCCGCGCCCGCCAGGCGGAGCAGGCCAGCACCGCTCAGGCCAGCACCGCTCAGGTCAGCACTGCACCGGCGAACACCGTGCCGACCGAGCCAGCGGCATCCGCTGCCCCGGCCGCTGAGACAGCACCCGCGGCAACAGTCGAGCAGGCAGTCGAGTCGGTCGCCACGGAAGCAGCACCCCGCACCCGCGGCGGTCGCAGCACCCTGGCAGCCGGTGCGCCGGCCGTGCAGACACCCGCGCCCGAGCAGTCGGAATCCGTCGAAATTCTTGACATCCCGGTTAAGAAGTCCACCCGCAATACGCGGCGCCCCAGCAAGCAGGTCACCGACCAGCTGTTGGACTCCGTGCTCGATTCCCTGCCAGAACCGAAACTGCCCGGTCAGGGACGCGCGCGCAGCCGTCGCGTCACAACCGCTGGTGGTGCCGCCGGCCAGGCCATTTTGACCGCGACCGGAACGGTTCCGGTCGCGTCCGCCGCCTCTGCCACCAGCCAGCCGCCGCACGGCGAGTAGGCGCGAGCAGCGAGTTGGGCGACGACGTAATCGGCGGGCGGCTTCCGCTCCTGCGGCGATGGCCTCTCGGCCTCACCGCGGGGGTGTTGGTGGTGCTCGCCGTTTTCGTCGTGCGGGCCCTGTCGCCGGCCTTCGTCGACGAGCAGCTCACCGACTGGCAGCTGCCCGACCGGGTACAGGACACCCTCACCCTCGCCATCAGCGTCATCATCGAGTCGGTGCCCTTCGTTTTTCTGGGCATTCTGCTGTCCGCGGTCGTGCAGGTCTGGCTGCCGCACGGCGTGCTGGCCCGGCACCTGCCGCGCAATCCGATTTTGCGGCGGGCATCCATTTCTCTCCTCGGCATGTTCTTTCCGGTCTGCGAGTGCGGCAACGTTCCGCTCGCGCGCGGATTCATGGTGGGAGGCTTCACTGTCTCCGAATCGATCACATTTCTGCTCGCCGCGCCCATTTTGAATCCGATCACCATCATCACCACGCACCAGGCCTTCGGCTGGGACGGCCACATCCTGGTCGCCCGGCTGCTCGGCGGGTTTTTGATCGCTAACGTCGTCGGCTGGCTGTTCAGCAAGCACCCAGACCCCCAAAGCCTGCTGACGACGAGGTTCGCTGCCGCCTGCGCGGTCGGTTCGACCAGCGGCCACGGCGGTGCAGGCCACGATCATGAGCACGGCCGTGAGAGCCGGTTCAGCCGCACCACCGAGATCTTCATTCGCGAGACTTCGGTCATCATGCCGGCCCTGTTTATCGGATCGGCAGTGGCCGCCCTCACCCAGGTGTTCGTGCCGCGCTCGGTGCTGCTGGCCCTCGGCAGCAACCCGGTCTGGTCCGTGCTGGCCATGATGGCCCTGGCCTTCATCGTGGCGGTCTGTTCCAACGTCGATGCCTTCTTCGTACTGTCCTTTGGTAGCACTTTTCTTCCCGGCGGTATCGTGGCGTTCCTCGTGTTCGGTGCCCTGATCGACGTCAAGATGCTCGCCCTTATGCGCACGACTTTCACGAGTCGCACGCTCCTGCACATCACAGTGGTGGTGGGGCTGATGAGCGCGGCGCTCGGATTGCTGGTGAACTATGTTGCGTAGGAACGGTTCGGCACTCCGCTATTGGGCTGAGCGCTGGCAGGGTGTTTTGCTCAGCCTCGTCGTCGTCGTGGCGACCCTGTGGCTCGGCCTGAGCGGTCAGCTCGGGCTGTATATCCACCCGCGCTACTTCGTCTTCACGATCGCCATGGCGGTCGTCGGGCTCGTGCTGGTGAGCGCCGGTTTCGCGCGCCGCCGCCACTTCGCGGTGGAACGTACCGGCCGGGTGGAAACGACCCTGACCGGTGTGGGGGTCGTGCTGCTGCTCGTCATGGGTGTCGCCATTGTCGTGGTACCGCCGACCACACTGACGAGCGCGACCGCTACCCAGCGCGAGGTAAACTCCGGCGGACTCGGCACCGACGAGGATGCCGAGCAGGCGGCTGCACTGATCGGCACGGGTGATTTCGAGAAGCTGAGCGTACGGGAATGGGTCTCCCTGCTCGCGCAATCCTCCGACCCAGCCTTTTACTCCGATAAGACCGCGCAGGTCACCGGGTTTGTGACCCCCGATGCTGGCGACCCGGAGAACGTGTTCTACGTCGCCCGGTTCGTCGTGACCTGCTGCGCCGTCGACGCCCAGCCAATCGGCGTCCCGGTCTATCTGCCCGGCTGGCAGGCCGAGTACGAGGTCGATGACTGGGTGCAGGTCACCGGTCGGTTCGAGGTGAGCGCGAGCGCTGCGGCGAGCGACCCGCTCGCGATTACCCCGGTCGAAATTCTTCCCGTCGATCAGCCGAATGATCCCTATGTCTATTGAGCAGACTACCCAGCAGCAGCAGCAGCAGCAGCCAGCACTGCGTCCGTTTCGTCGCGCACTCTGGCTGCTCGTTGGCGGTCTGGTCGTGGCCTGTTTCACCCTAGTCGCCGTGAACCTGATGAGTGGTCCCCGGCTCACGTCCGTCGACGTCGACACGACCGCTGTGGTTTCCGCCGCGAACCAGCGCCTGGTCCTAGCGACCAATCGTCAGCTCGTCGAGGTCACGCCGGACCAGGTGGATATCGCGCCCGCCACGGACTTCCAGGTGACGACGAGCGGTAACTCCGTCGTGATCTCCTTTCCCCAGCCGCTCGCCTACAACACCGACTACGCCGTCTCCGTGCGGGGTGTCACCGGGGCAGCCGTTGACCGCCAGTCGTCCTTCAGTACGGAGTTCAGCACCTCCGAACCGTCGTTGTATTACCTCAGCCGGGCCGCCCCTTCGGTCGGTGCCGACGCGCGGGCCCTCGACCGGATCCTTCGCACCACGGTCGGTTCGACTGAAACAAGCGTTGCCTTTGCCACCGCGAACATCCAGGAGTTCGTACCGATGGGCACGGAGCTGGCTGTCGTTACGGTCAACGACGACCTGGCCAACGCGCTCTACCGGGTCGACGCCGACGGCACCGCCGAGGTGCTCAACCTACCCGGAGTTGGCCTCGTGCACGACTTGCAGGCCGCTCCCGGCCAGTCCCTGGTCGGCTTTCGATTCACCAGCGCAGCGGATGCCGCGGGCCCCCGCTACGACAATGTGCTGTTCATCCTCGACCTGCGCACCAACGCGTCCACTCCGGTAGCCGATCTGAACGGCGACCCACTCAGCGTCACTACCTGGGGATTCATGGCGAATCGCGCCGATATCGTCGCACAGCAATACGACTCGACCATGCTGCTGATCAACCCGATCGACCAGTCCGGCGGTAACCCGCTCGAGAACGAACCAGAGCTCGACCCGCCGGTACCGCTCGGCCAATTTGCCAACCTCACCGCCTTTGCCCCCGACGGGGTGCGCATCGCCGTCTCCGACCGCGATGGCCAATACGTGCTCGATCTCTCGCAGGGCACTGAGTCGGCGATTGTGCCGCAGAGCGTGGCAGGCACCACGCGGTACACGGCCGAGCTCAGGTTTCTGGCCGGGGGAGACGGGGATACGGAGACCGACCGGTACGTGCAGCGGGTGGCCGAGTTTGATCCGGCGACCGGCGCGGTGCGGCAGTACCTGTCCCTCGTTGCGGGGGGCGAGACGCGCACGGTCTACGCGCCGGCATCCGCTTTGGAAACCATCGTCGGCTTCGAGATCTCACCCAACGACCAGTACCTGGCGGTGCAGGTGGTGCCCAATCGAGACAGCGAACTCTCCGACGGCTACCCGGAGAATGCCCAGGCGACGGATGCGACGACCCTGTTTGTGAACGTGGCGACCGGTGAGCTGCGCCGCAGCGTGCTCGGTTTCGACGCCACCTGGCAGTAGTTGCCGGGTGGCCAACGCCGCGGCTACAGCCCGCGGCGCTCCCGAGCGGTCACCCGCAGGCCACTGGCGCGCAACCGCACGATCATCTCGCGAAAGGTGACCGGGAGAGCGCCGGCGGCCACCAGCTCGTGGTAGCTTGCTTCCGGCACGTCGTAGTGATCCAGGTCGAATCCGCGCCGCGGAAGGCCGGCGACAGCGGCGAAGGCGTGTAATTCGTCAAGATTCAAGTCGCTAACGAGGTGTGCCCACACCGTTCCGTGCGCCGGCCAGCTAGGCTGGTTGATAAGTATTGCCATGATCGAAGTCTACGAGCCGCACCGTGTTTCAGATGTGGTTCAGACACGCCGCGCCGTTGGTTTGACCGCGGGTAGCGAATCAGGTAAAGTCAACCCTTGGTGTGCGTTAGGCAAAATCAACGCAAATGCCAAGGTTTTCTGAGTGTGCGCAGCCAACCGGTTCGTACGCTGCAGTCAATTACAGCAGTCAATTCACACTAGTGAGTTTTCAGATTCGGAGCCTTGGGCTCCCCAGAGATTGGTACGTAAAGTGGTTTACGCAGTTGTGCGCGCCGGAGGGCGGCAGGAGAAGGTAGAGGTCGGTACCATCGTGACGATGGACCGAATCAAGGCTGACAAGGACGGCAACGTCGAGCTGGCCGCCGTGCTTCTCGTCGACGGCGACAAGATCACCTCTGACGGGGCGTCGCTGGCCAAGATCAAGGTCACCGCCGAGGTTTTGAACAACCTTCGCGGTCCGAAGATCGTCATCCAGAAGTTCAAGAACAAGACCGGGTACAAGAAGCGTCAGGGGCACCGTCAGGAGCTCACTCGCGTTCAGGTTACCGGCATCGCCTAGGCCTGAGGAGATAGACAGATGGCACATAAAAAAGGTGCGAGTTCCACTCGCAACGGTCGTGACTCGAACGCTCAGCGCCTCGGCGTGAAGCGCTTCGGTGGTCAGGTTGTCGGAGCGGGCGAGATCATCGTTCGTCAGCGCGGCACGCACTTCCACCCCGGCGTCAACGTGGGCCGTGGCGGCGACGACACGCTCTTCGCCCTGGCAGCCGGCTCCGTGCAGTTCGGTGCCAAGGGTGGCCGCAAGGTCATCAACATCGTGGTGGCAGCCGAGTAGGTTTTCACAGTACGGTGCTTTTCAGCACATCGTCAGGGCGGGCTTCGGTCCGCCCTGACGTGTTTCACCGCGGTGTTGTTCAAACACAGCACCGATTTACCGCAGCATCGATTTACCGCAGCACCGATTTACTGCAGCACCGATTTACCGCACAACGTTTCATAGCACCTTCGTTTTGAAGCATTTCTTGCGCCACCTGAAAGGGGCACTCCATGGCCACATTCGTTGACCACGTGACGCTGCATTTACGAGCGGGCAATGGAGGAAACGGATGCGTTTCGGTCAAGCGCGAGAAGTTCAAACCCCTCGCCGGCCCAGACGGCGGCAACGGCGGCGGCGGCGGGGACCTCGTGCTCGTGGCCGATCCGAGCACGACCACCCTGCTCGGCTACCACCGCTCACCGCACCGCAGCTCCGACAATGGCGGCCCCGGCATGGGTGACCACCGCAACGGGCACAACGGCGACCTGCGTGAGCTCATGGTGCCCATCGGTACCGTCGTCAAAGACATCGAGGGCAACGAGCTGCTCGATATGAATGAACCCGGGCTGCGCCTCGTCGTCGCGCCCGGCGGCCAGGGCGGGCTCGGTAACGCGGCCCTCGCTTCGACCAAGCGCAAGGCCCCCGGCTTCGCCCTGCTCGGCACGCTCGGCTGGGAAGGCGACGTTTACCTCGAGCTCAAGACGGTAGCGGATGTCGCGCTCGTTGGATATCCCTCCGCCGGCAAATCCAGCCTCATCGCCGCCATGAGCGCGGCTCGGCCCAAGATTGCCGACTACCCGTTCACCACGCTGCACCCCAACCTTGGCGTCGTCGAATCCGGCGAGTCCCGCTATACCATCGCCGACGTACCCGGACTGATCGAGGGCGCGAGCGAGGGCAAGGGCCTCGGCCTGGAGTTCCTGCGCCACGTCGAGCGCTGTACCGCCCTGCTGCACGTGCTCGACTGTGCCACCCTCGAGCCCGGCCGCGACCCGATCAGCGACCTCGACGTCATCCTCGGCGAACTGGACGCCTACCCGGTGCCTGAGGGCCAGAAGCCGCTGCTGCAGCGCTCCCAGCTCATCGCCCTGAACAAGATCGACGTACCGGAAGGCCGCGAACTTGCCGCCTTCGTCAAGGCCGACCTCGAAGCCCGCGGCTACCGCGTCTTCGAGATCTCCACCGTCACCCACGAGGGCCTCAAGCAGCTCAACTATGCCCTCGCCGAGGTCGTCGAACAGGGCCGCGCCGAGGCAGCTGCAGCCGAAGCGAAGAAGCCGCGCATCATCATCCGTCCCAAGGCCGTCGACGAGGGTGGCTTCGTCATCAAGGTCGAGGGTGGCACCTTCGGCAATATCTACCGCATCCTCGGCACCAAGCCGGAACGCTGGATCCAGCAGACCGACTTCACCAACGACGAGGCCGTCGGCTTCCTCGCCGACCGACTCGCCAAACTCGGTATCGAGAACGAACTGTACAAGTCGGGTGCCATCGCCGGATCGACCGTCATCATCGGCCCCGGCCATGGTGTCGTCTTCGACTGGGAGCCCACGCTCACTTCGACCGCCGAACTCATCACGGCTCCCCGCGGAACCGACGCCCGCCTTGACGAGCCCAAACGTCGTACCAGCAACGAACGCCGCGAGGAGTACTTCGGCAGGATGGATGCCAAGTCCTCGGCCCGCGCCGAACTCATTCGTGAGCGCGAAGCCGGCATGTGGCAGACCGGTGAAGAGGAATACAACGAGGACGTGCGCCTCGCCGACGTCACGGTGGCTGCGGACGGTAGCGTCGCCCCGGTCGACACTGAGGTCGAGGTCGAGGTCGAGGCTGACGACGAAACAAACGTCGACGCCGACAGCGAGAACGACACAACGGAAGAAGTACAGAAGTGAGTGGCTTAGCCAGAGAAAATGTAGCGAGCGCGAAACGGGTCGTCGTGAAGGTCGGCTCGTCGTCGATCAGCGGCGACAACTCCGACCAGATCACCCTACTGGTCGATGCTCTGGCCGAGTCTTACGGTCGCGGCACCGAGGTCGTGCTCATCTCCTCCGGCGCGGTTGCCACCGGCATGCCGTTCCTGAACCTGGAAGAACGTCCGAGTGACGTCGCCACCCAGCAGGCGGCTGCCGCCGTCGGTCAGAACGTGCTCATCTTTCGATACCAGGAAAGCCTGGACCGGTACGGCATCGCCGCCGGCACGGTGCTGCTGACCGAGGGCGACGCCCTCAAGGAGCCGCACCGCAGCAATACCCGGCGCGCGCTCGAGCGTCTGCTCGACCTGCGCATCCTGCCCGTCGTCAACGAGAACGACACCGTCGCCGTGTACGGCCTGCGCTTTGGAAGCAACGACCGTCTCGCCGCACTCGTTGCCACGCTCATCCACGCGGACCTGCTCATTATGCTCAGCGACGTTGACGCGCTCTACACCAAGCCGCCGCACCTGCCCGGCGCCGAGAAGCTCGATTTCATCGCAGCGGATGACCCGCTCGACGGTTTCGAGTTCAGCTCGAGTGGAGCGACCGGGGTCGGTACCGGGGGAGCGAGCACGAAGGTCGTCGCCGCCCGCCTCGCGACCACGGCCGGAACCGCCGTTCTGGTCACCTCGACCGAACTGGCCGCTGCAGCCCTGCGCGGCGAGCACGTCGGCACCTGGTTCGAGCCGACGGCCAGCGAAGAGCGTCGCGCCCTGCTCTGAGCCGGATCGGGTCTGAGCCGGATCGGGAGCCCGACCCGGCTGCGCTAAACTGCCTCTGGTCGCTTCCGTTGCGTCCGTAATTCTCGCCGGAGGACCAGTTACATGTGCGGTTGCAGTCTGTTGATACGTGCACTATTCATGGTTTCCGAGTGAGGGCCCGCTCGCAGGAACTTGTTCGTTCGGCGGCGCGCATCGTCGTCAAAGTGGGTTCCTCGTCGATCAGCGGCGAGAATTCCGGGCAGATCGCACCGCTCGTTGATGCCCTCGCCGAAGCCCATGGCCGCGGCACCGAGGTCATCCTGGTGTCGTCGGGTGCGATCGCCATCGGCATGCCGTACCTGAAGCTGCAGGAGCGCCCCACCGACCTGGCGACCCAGCAGGCCGCGGCATCCGTTGGTCAGAATTTGTTGATCTTTCGCTACCAGGACAGCCTCGACCGCTACGACATCGTCGCCGGGCAGGTGCTGCTCACCGCGAGCGATCTCGATAACGCCACCCACCGCGGCAATGCCCAGCGGGCGATGGAGCGCCTCATGGCGTTGCGGATCCTGCCGATCGTGAACGAAAACGACACGGTGGCGACCCACGAAATTCGATTCGGTGACAACGATCGACTCGCCGCCCTCGTAGCCATTCTGATCGACGCCGACCTGCTGGTGCTGCTCAGCGACGTCGACGCGCTCTACACCTGCCCGCCGCACCTGCCCGGCGCCGAGCGCATCAGCCACGTCGCTTCCGGCGATCCGCTGATCGGCATGGAATTCGGCGCGACCAAGGTCAACGGGGTGGGCACCGGGGGAGCGAGCACCAAGATCACGGCTGCCCGGATCGCCGCGCAGGCCGGAACCGCCGTGCTCGTCACCGCGACCGGACTCGTGGCCGAAGCGTTGCGCGGCGAACCGGTCGGAACCTGGTTTGAACCCTCGCCGGCACCGTCGGCCCAGCGCATCCGCTGAGAAAGTCTAAATAGTCTCTCGGCAGGCCCTCCGGTAAACTGGAGGGCATGTTGCAGTCACTGAACGATGTCGCCCAGGTCACGCCCACCCTTGAGGCCGCTCGCACCGCTTCCCTGTCGCTCGCTTCGGCACCGACAGAGGTGAAGAACAAGGCGCTCAAGCTGATCGCCCAGTCTTTGCGGGAGAACGTCGCGGCCATCGTGACGGCGAACCAGATCGACCTCGATGCTGGGGCGACCAACGGCCTGACCGCCGGGCTGCTCGACCGGCTCAAGCTCGACGAGGCGCGTATCACGGCTCTCGCTGATTCCGTCGACCAGATCGCCCTATTGACCGACCCGGTCGGCCAGGTCGTGCGGGGCAGCAGCCTGCCCAACGGCATTAAGATCAGCCAGGTGCGCGTGCCGTTCGGCGTCATCGGCGTCATCTATGAGGCCCGCCCCAACGTCACCGTCGACCTTGCCGCCCTCGCCGTTAAGAGCGGCAACGCTGTCGTGCTGCGCGGTGGGTCCGCCGCCGAGAACAGCAACCGAGTTCTCATCGATCTCGTCCAGGCCGCCATCGCCGCCGCCGGGCTCAACCCCGACTCGGTGCAGACCATCGATCCCTTCGGCCGGGCCGGCGCGACCGAACTCATGAAGGCACGCGGCTTCGTCGATGTGCTCATTCCGCGCGGCAGCGCCAACCTCATTCGCACCGTCGTGACCGAGTCCCAGGTTCCCGTCATTGAAACCGGCGCCGGCGTCGTGCACATCTTCCTCGACGAAACGGCCACCAAGCAGTGGGCGATCGACATCGTGCACAACTCCAAGACGCACCGGCCCAGCGTCTGCAACGCCCTCGAAACCCTGCTCGTGCACCGCAGCGCCGCCGAACGACTTCTGCCCGACGTGCTGGCCAAGCTGGAAGCCTCCGGGGTGACGATTCACGCGGATGCCCGCACCCGCGCCCTCCACCCGTCCGCCGTCCCGGCGACCGACGATGACTGGGCCACCGAATATATGAGCCTCGACCTTTCGGTTGCGATCGTGGATTCTCTCGACGAGGCGATTGCGCACATCCGTCGCTATTCGACCGGGCACACCGAGTCGATCATCACCAACGACCTGCAGAACGCGGAGCGGTTCCTGAACGAGGTGGATTCGGCCTCGGTCATGGTCAACACCTCGACTCGGTTCACCGACGGCGGCGAGTTCGGTTTCGGCGCCGAGGTGGGCATTTCCACCCAGAAGCTGCATGCCCGTGGCCCGATGGGGTTGCCCGAGCTGACCAGCACCAAGTGGATCGTGCGCGGCACCGGACAGGTGCGCTCGTAGCTTTAGCCAGGTCACTGCTGGCTGCCGCTAGAATGGGGACGGCGGCGTGAAACGTCGCACCCATAATTTGATTTGAACAGCTCGAGCAGCGTGCTGGTCGTTGTGCTTGAATGGAGAACCGATGTCCTTTGTGACTGCTGTGCTGACCGAGGTCGAGCACATCGCCCTGCCGCTGCCCCTGATTGCCTACCCGATGGTCGCGGCCGTGTTGTTCCTCGCCCTCGGCATCGTGCTGTGGAGCTTTCGCGATGTCTCCAACCGTCACAGTGCCAAGGCCGACGCCTACGCGGCAGCGCACGGGGGACGTGGCTCCAGCACCGGTGGCCACTAGAAGCCTGATCGTAACGTGACAGTTCGTCGTCCGCGCATCGGCGTGATGGGCGGTACCTTCGACCCCATCCACCATGGACACCTCGTCGCCGCGAGCGAAGTGGCGCAGAGCTTCGACCTGGACGAGGTCGTCTTCGTACCCACCGGGCAACCTTGGCAAAAAAGCGGAGTGACCGGCGGGGAGCATCGCTACCTGATGACGGTCATTGCCACCGCGTCGAATCCCCGATTCACCACCAGCCGCGTCGATATCGACCGGGTCGGCCCGACCTATACGATCGACACGCTCCGGGACCTGCACGAGGAACGACCAGACGCCGAACTGTTCTTCATCACCGGAGCGGATGCCATCACGCAGATTCTCGGGTGGAAAGACGTGCGCGAGCTGTGGCAGCTGGCCCATTTCGTCGCTGTGAGTCGCCCGGGGCATGAGCTGAGCGTTTCGGGTTTACCCAACCAGGACGTAAGCTTATTGGAAGTTCCGGCACTGTCCATTTCGTCTACTGACTGCCGGGCACGGGTCAATCGGGGTTTCCCGGTCTGGTATCTGGTCCCCGATGGGGTCGTCCAGTACATCTCAAAGCATCATCTGTATCGGAGTGTGGCATGACGTTGGGAGAGCCTCAGCCGCTCAGCCGACGTCAGGCGCGTGAACTTGCGCGTCATCAGGAGCCCGTTCCCGTTCTTGACGTGCCCGCGCTGACCCCCGCAGCCTTACGCCCAGCTGCGCTGGCAGCCCCGGGGAGTGCCCCAATCTCGCGGCGGTCCAGTCGCCACCACACACCCGACCGGGCCAGCGAACCGGCCGAGTCGGCAGCATCCACTGCACCAGCGGAAACCCCGACACCCCCGTCTGCGGTTCCCGCCGTCGAGCACGCCCTCAGCCGCCGCGAACTGCGAGCCCTGCAGGCGCGTCAGAATCAATCAGCGCAAGAGGATGCCGTTCCGACGGTGTCAGCGCCGGTCGCGCGCGAGGCCGCGGTTCCCGAGGCAGAGCTGATCGAGGCTGAGCTGATCGAACCGGAGCAGATCGAACCGGAGCAGATTGAGCCGGAGCGGAGTGAGCCCGCCGGTTGGACTCCGCCCGTCGGTCACTGGTCCGTTGATTCGGGCAAGCAAACGCCGGTGCACGCACCCGAACAGTCGCTGGATGAACTGATCAATCGCGGAATCGGCGCCGGCGGCATCCCAACGACGACGAATGCGCTCATTCTGCCGTCGATTCCGCATCAGGGCCCCAGCGTGAGTCCGATCTCCAACACCGGTGAGATCATAATCACGGGATCTTTCGATCTGCCACGCAGTCTTGGCTCCACCGGGGCGCATCCCAATCTGTTTGATTCGTCCGAGATGGACCACATGATGGACCAGCTCGATGCTGACCAGCTTGGCGGCGACTCGGCACCGGTCAGTGCCAGTCGCGCAGTGAGTACGCATGCCTCGACTCGCGGCATGCTGACGCCGCCAAAGAAGCAGCGAGCGTCGCTTCCCATGGTTCTGGTCATCACGACGGCGATCCTCGCGGTCAGTGTTCTCGCTCTCTTCGTGACTGGCTACCTGTTGGGCATTTTCTAGTGCCGCTACGCGGATCGATCCCACAATTTTCTCCGACGCGTCGATGTGACTCGTTTCCCTCCGTTCCCCCCATCATCGCCGCGTGCGCATTCACGCCCCGCGGCACAATCTCAAGGATTCAGTTATGACCACGTCGCCGCACGCCCTCGAGCTGCTCAAAATTGCCGTTGCCGCCGCCGATTCGAAGGGTGGGGAAGATCTGGTTGCACTTGACGTGTCCAATCCGCTTCCCCTGGCTGATATTTTCTTCATCGTCACCGGACGCTCCGAACGTAACGTCGTTGCCATCGCCGGTGAAATCGAAGACAAGCTGATCGAGGCCGGCCACAAGCCGCTCCGCCGTGAGGGACGCGCTGCCGGACGCTGGGTCCTCGTTGACTTCGGCGACCTGGTCGTGCACGTCTTCCACGAGGAAGAGCGCCAGTACTACGCTCTGGAGCGCCTGTGGAAGGACTGCCCGGTGATTCCGACCGGGATTCCGGCCAAAGTGGCAGCCGACGTTGACGCAGAAGGCGACACGGAAGAGGTCGCGGAGTAGCTTCAGTTTCGCAGATCACATTCTGTGTTGTAAGCTAACAAAGTTGTTTCGGAGAGATTCGAAACGACAATCTGGGTCCGTGGCGCAGCTGGTAGCGCACCTGCATGGCATGCAGGGGGTCAGGGGTTCGAATCCCCTCGGATCCACCAGAATAAAAAAGCCCCGACAGTGTCGGGGCTTTTTTGTGCCCTCTCCCGGTATTTTTGGAGCCGGCTAAAAAGTCTTGCAATCTTCGTGACGAGTTTTTTTTCGTGAGTTTCTGCGGGCGAGTGCCAGAGTTAGTCGAGTCCCCGACCTGGCTGGGCAAGAGTGGCATCCTTGCCCGGTTCAAAGCTGCCGAAGAAATACCGCGTGGCGGGTATCGGAAAAAGTTTCGGGCAGCGATAATCTCTTAGTGGTTAATCCCACAAGCACGAATTCAATATATGCGTCCCGAATGCATCCCTCATAAATTGGAGATATACAGCATGAAGAAGACCACCGTTCAATTGTTAGACGACCTCGACGGTTCCGTTATCGAGAATGGCTCGGGGGCATCCGTTTCTTTCGCGTTTGAGGGCGACTCCTATGAGGTCGATCTGTCAGAAAAGAATCTCGCTGAGTTTCGTGCAGCCTTGAAGCCCTACGCCGACGTTGCCCGCAGAGTTGGCTATGTTCCCGCGAAAGCGCGAGCCGCCAGCGGATCAAAGTCGGATCGTGCCGAGCTTCAGGCCGTGCGGGCATGGGCTGCCGCCAATGGCATTCAGGTTTCCGACCGCGGGCGCATTGCGGCGACCGTTCGCGAGGCCTATTCACGAGCACAGGCCAACTAAGACAGGTTCTACTTTATGCACGAGGATGTGCGGTGTCCCTGCCTGAGCGGAGACACCTATTCCGCCTGCTGCGGTCGGTTTCACGCCGGCGCGGCCGTTCCTTCCACCGTCCAGTGGTTGATGCGGTCGCGTTACAGCGCCTTTGCACTCGGTCACGCGCAGTATCTGCTGGACACCTGGCATCCGCTCACTAAGCCCAGCTCGCTCGAATTAGACCCGTCCCTCACCTGGCGTCGCCTTGACATTCTGCGGACCGAGAGCGGGGGAATGCTCGATAGCGACGGCGTCGTCGAATTCACTGCTCACTATCGCCAGGATGGTATTTCCGGGCAGCAACATGAAGTTAGCCGCTTTCAGAAGGTGACGGGGCGTTGGTATTACCTCGACGGCGAATCGGCGGGCTGACCACTCCCGGCGGCGTCTTCCCAGCCATTCGTCATACATTGAATGCCATGTCTAACGCCCTCTCCCGCGATATCGCCACCGGCACCGATCCCCGGCATCCGGTGCGTCGCGCGTTGGGTCGGGCACGGGCCTGGGTTGAGGGGCATGCTTATCTGCTCTTCGCCTATCGCCTGGCGGTTGCCCTGCTGGGCACCCTCGTCATTCTGGTGGGAGTCATTCTGATCCCCCTGCCTGGGCCGGGCTGGCTCATCGTTTTTCTGGGCCTCGCCGTGCTTGGAACGGAGTTCGCCTCGGCTCGACGGGTGGGTGCGTTCCTCAAACGGATCGTTACCCGGGCCTGGGCCTGGTGGCGCGCACGCCGTGATCGCCGCGTTGCGAGCTCGACGTAACCCTCGCCAGGGCGGCTGCTTCAGCGGCCGAAGGGCAGGGCGGGAGCGCTGAAGAACAGTGACGCCAGAATGGCGACGTAAACGATGACGAAAATTGCCGGGGTGACGTAGCGCACAACATTCACCCACGGCGCCATGGCAATGATGCACCGGGTGAGCGCGCTGGGCGCTTCCAGGGCCCGCAGGTCGGCGATGACGGCGAGACCCTCGTTGGCGGCACTTATCTGTGCAAGGGCACCAAAAATACCCGAGGCGAGCAGGATGCCTGCCGCAGCGATGCGCACGGCCGGGTCAGCGGTTGCCAGCCCGAGTGCGAGAAAGCCGACGACAGCGGTCAGCAGAAACGTCGGGGCGGCCTGGGACACGATAATGTGTGCGCGTGCCTTGCCCCAGAAAGTTATGAGCTGGGATTCCGTCATGGTGGCTCCATTCGTTGTGGCACCGCCGACGGCGCCTGACTCCATTCTTGCGTGTTCAGCGAGATCATCCGATGGATCGGACGATGAATTGGCCGAGCCGTTGGCCGTGCCGTTGGTTCGGCGCACCACATCCACGATGGGATTCGGGCTGTCGCCGACGATCCCATAAATTCGGCGGACGCCCGCCTGCACAAGTTGGCCGATGGGTTGATCTGCGACTGACCCTCCAGCGCCGCGAGGAACTTCTCAGGGTCCCAACCAACTCCCGCTCGAGCGGAAGGCAGATATGTCGGCGGATGCCTGTAGCGTATTCTCCAAGCGCGGCCACCGTCGGGTGCTGCCGTGTCCCTCAACTCGCACCTGACCGTGTCCCACCTTCCCTTCGAGGAGTCTCATGGAAACCTGGCCCGGCACCGCCTACCCCCTCGGCGCAACCTTTGACGGGAGCGGCACCAACTTCGCCCTGTTCAGTGAGGCGGCCCAACGAGTCGAACTGTGCCTCTTTGATGAAGACGGCGGTGAGACGCGCATCGAGATACGCGAGTCATCCGCTTATATCTGGCACTGCTATCTTCCGCTCGTGCAGCCGGGCCAGCGCTACGGCTACCGGGTGCATGGCGATTACAATACCGCAGCGGGCAACCGGCTCAACCCGAGCAAGCTGCTGCTTGACCCCTACGCCAAGGCTACGACCGGGGCCATCGACTGGGATCCGTCGCTGTTCTCCTATGACTTCGACGACCCGGATTCCCCGAACGACGAAGACTCCGCCGCACACATGATGCTCGGCGTGGTCGTCAACCCATTCTTTGACTGGACCGGCGACCGGTCGTTGCGCACGCCATACAGTGAGTCCCTCATCTATGAGGCACACGTCAAAGGACTCACCAAGCTTCAGGAGTCCGTACCGGAGACCCAGCGGGGCACCTACGCGGGATTGGCGCATCCTTCGGTCATCGACCATCTGCAGAAATTGGGGGTGACGGCTATCGAACTCATGCCGGTGCACCAGTTTGTGAACGACGGCACCCTCATGGAGCAGGGCCTGAACAATTACTGGGGCTACAACTCGATCGGATTCTTCGCGCCGCACAACGCGTATTCCTCCACCGGTGATCTCGGTCAGCAGGTGCAGGAGTTCAAGGGCATGGTGCGCAGCCTGCACGCCGCCGGAATCGAAGTCATCCTCGACGTGGTCTACAACCACACCGCCGAGGGCAACCACATGGGACCGACCCTGTCGTTCAAGGGCATCGACAATGAGGCCTACTACCGCCTCATGGATGACGACAAGCGCTACTACATGGACTACACGGGCACCGGCAACACCCTCAATGTTCGGCACCCGCACGTGCTGCAGCTCATCATGGATTCGCTGCGCTACTGGGTGCTCGAGATGCACGTTGACGGCTTTCGGTTCGATCTGGCCTCCGCTCTGGCCCGAGACCTGTACGAAGTCGACAAACTGTCCACCTTCTTCGAGCTCGTGCAGCAGGACCCGATCGTGTCGCAGGTCAAGCTCATCGCCGAGCCGTGGGACGTCGGGCCGGGCGGCTACCAGGTCGGTAATTTTCCCTCCCAGTGGTCGGAATGGAACGGCAAGTACCGCGACACCGTTCGAGACTTCTGGCGGGGAGAGCCGTCCACGCTCGGCGAGTTCGCCTCGCGCGTGGCCGGGTCGGCCGACCTGTACGAGCACTCAGGGCGGCGCCCGATGGCCTCGATCAACTTCGTCACGGCGCACGACGGCTTCACCATCGCTGACCTCGTGTCCTACAACGAGAAACACAACGATGCCAACGGCGAAGACAACAACGACGGCGAATCGCACAACCGGTCCTGGAACTCCGGCGTCGAGGGCCCTACTGACGACCCCGAGATTCGCGGGCTGCGCGCCCGCCAGACGCGCAATTTCCTGGCCACCCTGTTGCTGTCGCAGGGGGTTCCGATGCTCTTGCACGGCGACGAACTGGGCCGCACCCAGCTTGGCAATAACAACACCTATGCGCAGGACTCCGAGCTGACCTGGGTGCACTGGGACGAAGCCGACCTGCCACTGATCGAGTTCACGGCGGCAGTCTCCCGCCTGCGCCGCGAGCACCCGACGTTCCGGCGCAGCCGGTTCTTCGACGGACGCCCGGGCAAACGGGTGGCAGGGGAGTCCCTGCCCGACATCGTCTGGCTCAACACCGACGGCGAGCCGATGGCGTCAGAAGACTGGGACGAGAATCTCGCCCGCACGGTGGCCAAGTTTCTCAACGGCAACGGAATCCGCGAACGCGACGTGCGCGGGCAAGAGGTCGTCGACGTCAATTTTCTGCTCCTGTTCAACGCGGATGCCGAGAACGTCGAATTCAAGCTGCCGCCCGATGAGTACGCCCCGGCCTGGGAGATCGTCGTCGACACCGCCGGCGAGGGGGCCGATTCCATTGCCCGTCCGGCCGGAGCCATTCAAACGGTCGTTGGTCGGTCGCTCGTGGTTCTGCGCGCGTATCACGAACCCGAAGCTGCCCCGGATCATTCGGTGGCCGCGTCGCTCGCGGGCAACACCGGGTTGATCTCCCTCCCGGGCCTGACCTGATGCCGCTGAGCACTTATCGGTTGCAGATCACGGCCGGATTCGACCTCGATGCAGCGGCCGAAATCATGGACTACGTGCGCTCCCTCGGTGCTGACTGGGTCTACCTGTCGCCGCTGCTGAAAGCCGAACCCGGATCGGATCACGGCTACGACGTGGTCGACCACTCGCTGGTCGACCCGGCCCGTGGCGGTGCGGCGGGGCTCGTCCGGCTTGCAACGGCGGCGCACCAGGCCGGGCGCGGCGTGCTCGTAGACATTGTGCCCAACCATATGGGGGTCGCCAGCCCGGCGCAGAACGCCTGGTGGTGGGACCTGCTGCAGAACGGTCAGCAGTCGCGTTATGCCGAGGCCTTCGACGTCGACTGGGCCTTCGGCAATGGCAAGATTCGCATTCCGGTTCTCGGCGACGATGGTTCGGATGAAAGCACGGAACTGGACCAGCTCGAGATCGTGGGCGGCGAGCTGCATTATTTTGACAACCGATTTCCCCTGGCGGCCGAAAGCAACAATGACGGTGCCAGCCCGGCCGAGGTGCACTCCAGACAACACTACGAGTTGGTGAACTGGCGTCGCGCCGACGCCGAGTTGAACTACCGCCGATTTTTCGCGGTGAACAGCCTCGCTGGTATCCGGGTCGAGGTGCCGTGGGTGTTTGAGGAATCGCACCGCGAGATCGTGCGTTGGGTGCGCGACGGCCTCGTCCAGGGATTGCGGGTCGACCACCCCGACGGGCTTGCCGATCCGGCCGGCTACCTGGAAGCCCTGCGGCGGGCCACCGACGGCTGCTACGTTCTGGTCGAGAAGATCCTGGAAGGGCGCGAAGTGCTGCCGACCAGCTGGGCGACTGCCGGCACCACCGGTTATGACGCCCTCGCCGACGTCGACCGGGTGCTCGTCGATCCGGCGGGCCAGGAGCCCCTCGATGCGCTCGAGGCCAGCCTGCAGGGCGTCGCTACCGACTGGGCCGACCTGGTCTATCGCAACAAGCGCGACGTGACCGACGGCATTCTGCGCTCCGAGGTGCTGCGTATCGCTCGACTCGTGCCGAGCGATACGGGGAATCTGGCACAGACCGCCGAGGCCCTGGCCGACCTGCTGGCCTGGTTTCCGGTCTATCGCTCGTACCTGCCCATTGGCTCGGAGAATCTGCGCGAGGCGGCCCGCCGCTCGGCTACCCGCCGCCCGGAACTTCAATCCGAGATCGACCGGATGCTGCCCCTGCTCGGCGACCCGGGGCATCCGGCCGCCGTGCGGTTTCAACAGACCTCGGGCATGGTCATGGCCAAGGGCGTGGAAGATCGGGCTTACTACCGGTTCAGTCGGTTGACCTCGCTCAACGAGGTCGGGGCCGATCCCGACGAGTTCGCCGTGACGGTGGCTGAGTTTCACAAGCGGCAGCGCACGCGTCAGGCGGGTTTTCCGCACTCGATGACGACGCTGTCGACCCACGACACCAAACGCGGCGAAGACGTGCGGGCGCGCATTGCGGTGCTTGCCGAGATCCCCGCCGAGTGGGCGGAGGCGCTACACCAGCTGCGGGCAGCGCATCCGCTCGACGATGCGCCCTTCGAGAACCTGCTTTGGCAGGCGATCGTGGGCGCCTGGCCGGCCAGCCGGGAGCGGCTCGCCGCTTACGCCCTCAAGGCCGCGCGCGAAGCCGGCACGTCGACCACCTGGACCCAGCCGAACACCGGTTTCGAAGCGGCTCTCGACGACCTCGTCACAGCCGCCGTCGAGTCGGGGCCGACCCGCGATCTCCTCACCGCACTGGTTGACCGGCTGCAGCAGCCCGGGTGGAGCAATTCGCTTTCCCAGAAGCTGCTGCAGCTGACCATGCCGGGCGTCCCAGACGTCTACCAGGGCAGCGAGCTGTGGGAGACCTCGCTCGTCGACCCTGACAATCGTCGCCCGGTCGACTATGCGCTGCGCCGCGAGCTGCTGACCCGTCTGGAAAGCGGATGGCTCCCCCCGGTCGACGAGACCGGCGCCGCCAAGCTGCTGGTCACCTCCAGTGCCCTGCACCTGCGCGGCGACCGGCCAGACCTGTTCACCCGCTACCTGCCCGTGCCCGCCTTCGGCCCGGCTGCTGGCCATGTCGTCGCGTTCGACCGCGGCGGAGCGATCACCGTGGCCACGCGGCTGCCGATCGGGTTGCACGAGGCCGGCGGCTGGCGCGACACGACCATTGCCGTGGCCGGTCGCACCGTCGTCGATGTGTTCACGCGCCAGCGATTTGACGGCCCAAGCTTGCGAGTCGCCGATGTGCTGGCCCGGTATCCGGTGGCGTTACTGGTGGCTGCCGACGACCGAGACCGCCCTTCCCACCGCATCGGACGTCACACATGAACGAGCAGAGATTCGAGGTCTGGGCACCCGACGCGCAGACCCTGCAGCTGGTGTTGGGCACGCGAAGGCTGGAACTTACCGCCCGCGATGACGGTTGGTGGGAACTGCCGGCATCCGCTCGACCGGCGGTGCGCGCCGAGATCGACTACGGCTTCATCGTGGACGGGCGCGGGCCGTACGCCGACCCGCGATCACGGCGGCAGCCTGCCGGGGTGCACGCCCCGTCGCGTAGTTTCGATGCGTCCGCGCATGTCTGGCAGGATGCCGACTGGACCGGGAGGCAGCTGGCCGGCGCCGTCATCTACGAGTTACACGTGGGAACCTTCACACCGGAGGGTACGTTCGGGGCGGCCGCGAGCCGGCTTGATCACCTGCAATCGATCGGCGTCGACTTCGTCGAGCTGTTGCCGGTGAATGCCTTCAACGGCACCCACAATTGGGGCTACGACGGTGTGCTCTGGTACGCCGTGCACGAGGGTTATGGCGGTCCGGCCGCGTACCAGGCCTTCGTTGATGCTTGCCACCAGCGTGGCATTGGCGTCATTCAGGATGTCGTTTACAACCACCTCGGCCCGAGTGGCAACTATCTGCCACAGTTCGGTCCCTACCTGAGCGAGGCCGCCGGTAACACCTGGGGGTCCTCGCTCAACCTCGACGGGCCGCACTCCGACCCGGTGCGCCGATACATTCTCGACAACGCACTCATGTGGCTCGGCGAGTACCACGTCGACGGCCTGCGCCTCGACGCCGTGCACGCGCTGCGCGACAGCAGCGCCACCCACCTGCTCGAGCAACTCTCCGTCGAGGTCGCCGCGCTCAGCGCCGAGACCGGGCGGCCCCTCACCTTGATCGCCGAATCCGACCTCAACGATCCGCGCCTCATCACCCCCCGAGAGGCGAACGGCTACGGCCTCGACGCCCAGTGGAGCGACGACTTTCATCACGCCGTGCACGTCGCCCTCACCGGGGAAACCTCGGGGTACTGCGCCGACTTCGAGCCGCTCGACGCCCTGGCCAAGGTGCTCACCCACGGGTTTTTTCACGACGGCAGTTATTCCAGTTTTCGGGAGCGCACCCACGGCCGCCGGATCGACCGAGAACGGATGCCCACCTGGCGGCTGGTCGTCGCATCCCAGAATCACGACCAGATCGGCAACCGGGCCGTCGGTGACCGGCTCAGCGCCCAACTGGATGTCGGCCAGCTCGCAATTGCCGCGGCGCTGACCCTGCTCGGGCCGTATACGCCAATGCTGTTCATGGGGGAAGAATGGGGGGCGACGACGCCCTGGCAGTTCTTCACCTCGCATCCCGAACCCGAACTCGGCACGGCAACGGCCACCGGACGCATCAGTGAGTTTGCCCGCATGGGCTGGAATCCGGCGCTCGTCCCCGACCCGCAGGACCCGGCGACGTTCGAGCGCTCCAAGCTCAATTGGAACGAACTGGCTGAGCCCGAGCACGCTCGACTGCTCGAGTTCTACCGTGCTTTGGCTGCGCTGCGCCGCACCCACGCAGATATCACCGATCCCCGGTTCGACCAGATCGCCGTCGAGGCGGATGCGGCCGAGGGGTGGCTGCGGCTGCACCGTGGCCGCACCAAGATTTTGATCAACCTCGGCGAGCGTTCGGCGCACATCCCGGCCGGCGGGGGAGAGGTCGTGCTGTCCTTCGCCGCCGCTGGCGATGCTGTGCAGGACCGACTGCCTAACGCCCTGCAGCTGGCTCCGCACTCGGTCGTCGTGCTGGCGTGATCTGTTCAAACGACGCGTTGGATCTGGCAAGATGGGGCTGCTGCCTCCAGTCGCAGCACACTCGATGGGGGACCACGCATGGGATCGTTTCTGGCGCCGACCACGGCGGCCGCGCTCGAGCGGGTGCTGACGCTGCAAACGGATACCGCTGGTTCGCCCCTGGATCGGCTGCGCGCCATCCGCTCGCTGCAGACCGCCCTCGAACAGGACCCGGCGACCCTGGCCGCTGTTCGCGGCGCCCTCGCTGCTGACGTGTCGTGGGACCAGATCGCTGATGCGACCGGACTCAAGCCTCCGGCGGCCAAATGGCGTTGGGGCGGCACCGACGACGAGATCAGCGCCCGCTTCGAAGCCGGCCGTAAACGATCCGTGCGGCCAAGCAGTGTGCCGACCGACCTCCCCGGTCTATCCGTCGCCGAGGCGGCGGCCGAACGCGGTGTGAGCGCTCAGGCGATTTACCTGCAGGTGCGGCGCGGCACCCTGGTTAGCCGCACGGTGACCCTGCCCGACGGCCGCAAGTACAAGCGGGTGTTCCCGGCCGGTACGACAGACCCCGATTCCAGCCCCGACCTCAACGGAGACGTCCCACAATGAACAGCATTCCCACTACTCTCACGATTGAGCATCGCGCCGACCGGGTGCACGTGCAGCTCGACCGGCCCGACGTGCGCAACGCCATCGACCAGACCATGATCGATGAGCTGCACGCAATTTGCGCTGAACTGGAGCAGCAGCCGCGTATCCTGATTATCAGCGGAGCGAACGGTGTCTTCGCCTCGGGTGCCGACATCGCCCAGCTGCGCGAACGGCGCCGCGACGACGCGTTGCTCGGCATCAACTCCGGGCTGTTCTCCCGCATTGCGAAGCTGCCGATGCCGGTGATCGCCGCGATCGACGGCTGGGCGCTCGGCGGCGGCGCCGAACTGGCCTATGCGGCTGACTTTCGCATTGCCTCCACGAGCGCCCGGATCGGCAATCCGGAGACAGCCCTCGGCATTCTGCCCGCTGCCGGTGCGCTTTGGCGACTGGCCGAGCTCGTCGGCGAGCCGGTGGCCAAGGAGATCATCCTGGCCGGACGCATTCTGAGCGCCCCCGAATGCCTTGCCGTGCATCTGGTCACCGAGGTGCACGACCCCGACGACCTGCTCGCTGCCGCCCACGCGCTGGCCGACCGCATCGCCGCGCAGGACCCGCTGGCGACCCGTCTGGCCAAGGAAGTTTTCCACGCTCCGCGGGCGGCGCATCCGCTCGTCGACAACGTTGCTCAGTCGATTCTGTTCGAATCCGAGGCCAAGTTCGCCCGAATGGATGCCTTCCTCGCCCGTCGCAAGCGCTAGCTGACGACCACGGCTAAAGCGGTGACAGTGCCGATAGCGATCGCAGCCCATTCCCTGAATACTCCCTCGTTGCGGCCACTATCGAATCGGGAGGCCACTCGCGTGCGGTTGCGACCCACTTGGATGTAGCCACGGCGAATTCAGGAAAGGGCCGGACTCGTTCAGCGCTGGACGCTGCGCCAACAGCACTGCTCCGCCACCTGGAACACACTTCAGCTCACGTGCTGGGACTGTCTTGGGACTGTCTCTTAAACGGTGGTTCCGGGCTGGGAGTGTTGGCCCGGTGGGTCTGGGCGGGTCGCCAGGTTTGGGACGGGTCCCACAGCAGTGGGCCGAGCACCTGGGGTCGGCCTTTGACCATGCGGATTTTCCACTCGTTTGTGTTGATGGTGTGGTGGTGGAACCAGCACAAGAGTGTTCCGTTTTCGATGTTGGTGGGGCCGCCCTGTTCCCAGGGGAGGACGTGGTGGACTTCGGTCCAGCGGGCGGGGATGGTGCAGCCGGGGATGATGCAGCCGCCGTCGCGGGCGGCAATTACCGCGCGCTGCTTGGCGGTGAAGCAGCGGATTTTGCTGCCGAGGTAGAGCACGTCGCGGTTCTCGCCGAAGAGGACCTGCTGGTAGCCGCCGGCGCAGATGAGTTCCTTCACCCGGCGAAACGACACGGGTGCTTCGATGCCGTCGATCCAGCCGACGCCGCGGCCCTGGTCGAGGTCGACGGCGTTGATGTGCACCATGACGGTGGGGGCGGCTCCGCCCATGGTTGGGGTTTTCGGGTCTCGTGCGGCCGCCTCGAGCACGGCGCGGAGGATATCGGCACGTTTCTCGCCCGCGGTGCGGCGGTCGCCGTCGAATCGGGGGTCGCCGGTGAATTGGTCGGCGCTGAATGGTCCCGTGCCGAAAGCGGCCGAGCCGGGGATGCTCTCCACCCCGTCGATACTGTCGATGCCGTCCAGCTCGGGCTTATTGCGGCTCTCGAGCAGTTCGGTGGGCACGAAGATGGGGCTGCGGGATCGGGCCGACAGGTAGGTGTCGAAGAGGGTGTCCATAACACCGCGGAGTTCGGGGGTGACGTCGGCGCGCAGCGGGTAGAGCCCGTTGCGGAGCAGACCGAACGTCAACGTGCTCTTCGCCTCCACGACATCGTCATTGGGGGCGGTGCCGTCGGGGTCGAGCCGGCCCTGCCATTCCATCGCTTGCGCCCGCAGGTAGTCGGGTGCGAAGCGGATGCCCGCGCCCGGCAGCCCCGCGGTTTCCGGAGTGATCGCTCCAGTCGCCGACGCGACCAGGGCGCGTTCGACCCGGTCAAGGTCGTCCGGACCGACCCGGCCCTGCAATGCGGTCAGGGTGGTGGCGATGATCTCCGCCGATTCCATCCCGAGGTCGCCGCTGACGAGCCCGTCGGCGATGACCGGGTACCGGGCGGGGACGGGCAGGCCAAGCGGAGTGCGCTCCACCGTGGTCTCGCCGAGCTTCAGGCGACGTTTGGCTTCACGGCCGGAGATGCCGGCGAGCTGGGTGATGAACTCGACCCGGTTGCGGCATCCGTTCCTGTAGGCCAACGAGCCGTTGCCGAGGTCAGTTTCGGCACGCGCACCAATGTCGGTGGTCGCCCGCAGCCTGGCCCCATCAACCTTGCGACCCAGCCTCTCCAGGGCTGCCAATACCGCGACCGCCTCGGAGTCGTCGAGCTGACCAAACCGCACCCCGTCCAACGCTCCCGCCAGAATCGCTCCGGCCTGGGCAATCACCGCCACCCGAGAACCTTCAGGCTCCGGGATCGAACCGGCTGCTGCTGGCGGGGCGGTGAGGGTCATGGCGTCGGCGCCTCCTTCATCCATAATTATATCCCGAAAAGCGCATTAACGCGAGGGAATCTCACTTTATTCTGACAAGGAATCAGAAATATTTTTGACTGGTCCAGTGCACCTGCCGATCATGTTGCGCCACTTGCGCTGGGCGATTCCCCGAGGCTGGAACTGGCCGCATAAGCGGGTGAATTGCTACGTCACTCGGCGGAGCAACCATTTACGCGCTTTCGCGACCTGGAGCTGGCAATCAGGCAGGTCGGAGCAACCGGCCCGTCCGTGATTGGACCGGATGAGTGCGACGGCGGACGTCTCGGCCCGCACGTGATCGGGGGAGCTCGAACGTTCCCGGGACCATGATGGTGACGAGTCCGGTCGTGGCCGTTATCGGCGGATTGGTCGTGCGGGGCGGGGTCGTCGCCGTGATCGCTCTGCTCGGTGATGACGCGCAAGACTCGTCAACAGCCGTCCTGATTGCGGTGATCCTCGGTGTGATTCTGATGTTCACACTGGGCTTTGTGCAGGTTCGAGTGAGCGTCGACAAACGCGGGCTGCGCGTGGTGTCGCGGCTCCTGGGCATCCGTTTGAAGCAGCTGCCGCTCGATCAGGTGGAATCAGCGTTCGCCGAGACCCTAAGCCCGCTGCGGTCGGGCGGCTGGGGCTACCGCCTGACGAGCGGGCGCACGGCCGTGGTGATGAGGGGCTGCCCGGGCCTCGTGGCCAACCAACGTCGCGGCACCCAGTTCGCCGTGACGGTCGACGACCCGGAAGCCGCAGCCGCGCTACTGACGGCACTCAGTGACGGGAATCCGCCCACAATCTGCAGGCGGGGCCCACCTTAGGGAAGTGGGCCCATGATCCATCATGGGCCCACTTTCCGGGCCCGGGCCCGGAAAGAAGTATGGGCCCCGAGATGGGTTACGGGTCCACCGTGCGAACTCGGGCCCAGTTTCAGAGCCGAGCCCGCGCTCCGGGCCCGGGCCCGGGACTGACGGGCCCCAAACAGACCAGGCCCCGAACTGACGGGCCCCAAACAGACCAGGCCCCGAACAGACGGGCCCCGAACAGACCAGGCCCCGAACAGGGTCGGCCACGCCAGCAGGCTCAGTGGGCGCGGGCGACCTCGTAGCCGCCGGCGGAGTAGATCGTGGTGAACACCACACCGCGGTGCAGGGCCTCGGCGACGACCTGCGCAGACGTCCATTCTCCGGGCAGGCCGCCCGCCGCAAGGTCGATCACCAGATAGTCGGGGAGCGGATTCTGGTTGCCGAGCCAGTAGACATCCGTTCGTTCCACCAGGTAATTCATCAGCCCGATATCAGATTCGACCCGGGCGCCGTCGGGCACAACGGAGAGGGCGGCCTGCGCGGAAGCGGCGCGATCCGTCGAAAAATTGGCCGACACATTCGTCAGCTTGAACAGCGGCAGCGTCGTCGCGAGCACCAGACCGGCGACGATCGAAACGGATGCCGCCCGCCGCCCGAAACCGCGCAGCCAGCCCCGCCGACTGATGCGCACGAGCACAATGCCATCGAGCGCGGCGGCAAACACGATGGGCATGAGCACGGCGCTGTACTGCCAGGTTGGACCCCAGTAGCCCGAGTTATCGGACAGAAACCGCCAGGCCAGCGTCGGCAGCAGCACGAGGGCGAGCGGCGAGCGCACCGCAATCACGCCGCCGACCACGAGAAGCAGCAGCAGCGTCACCCCCTTCTGCGGCTGCAGCAACGCGGCCGGATCGCTGAGAATAGCGGGCAGGTCGATGCTGCTCGAGTAGGCCCAGGCGCCGTTCGGATTGAGCAGCGGCAGAATCACGAGGCTCGCGAGCGCAAACCAGCCGATACCCCAGACGGCGAGCCACACTCCAAACGGATGCCGGCTGCGCACGGCCAGCACGATGCCGAGGGCGGCAACGGTGAGGCCGAGGTCCTCCTTGACGAACACGAGCGGCATCGCCCAGAGCAAGCAGGCCACCCACTTACGCAGCAGAAACGCGGTCAGTGACAGCGCGAGGAGCGGCACGGCGAACGCGATCTCGTGAAATTGCGCCTCTACCGCGCCCTGCAGGCCCCAGCTGAAGGCGAAAGCCAGCCCGAACAGCGTGCCGGTCACCGGCCCGAGCAATCGCATTGCGCCGTAGGTCAGGGCCGCAGCGGCGAGACCGAACAGCGCATTCTGCACGACCAGCAGCGTGAAGGCGTGCGGAAAGATCGCGAAAATCGGGGCGAGCAGCACCAGGAGCGGATGAAAGTGGTCACCCAGCAGATTGAATCCGTCGCCCTTGATCGTCACGATTGGAGCCTCGAGCGCGGCATACTGCCGGGCCAGCTGGGTGAAGATGCCGAGGTCCCAGGACGGAGCGGCGAAACTGCGCCACTGCAGCGCCGACAACACGGTGTACGCAGCGGTCGCCACGAGTCCGACGGCCGCGGGCAGCAGAATGGGCCGCCGCGTGCTTGGCCGAACCGGTCCCACGCGCGATCCCCTCATCCGTCAACGCTAACGCACCGGCACCCAGCACCGCCTTCTGCACCGCCTTCAGTACCGCACCAGGTCGGCGCCCACGTAGCGCCGTCAGCGCCGTCAGTACCGTCGCCCCCACCGGTGCCCGCGCGCCGATGGCAGCGACGCGGCGTCCAGACCGGGCCGGTGCGCACCGCAGCATCCGGGTAACTGAGGTTTTATCGCAGCACAGGACCTTTGGCACTGTTTCGGGGCCGGGGCGCGGAGCAGACTAAGGGCGTGCAGCCGACAACAACACCTCTGGAGATCGCATGACCATGACTTGCCCCTTCTGCCGGTCCCCAGCCCGGCTCAGCCCGAATCCGGCCCACGCCGAGCGCACCTCGCTCCCGATCTACCTGCTCAAATGCTCGGGATGCGACCACACCAGTGTGCGCGTCTCTCCGGATCTTGGCGCGTTCGCGTCCCGCGCCGCCTCGGTCAGCGCCTGAGGTTCTGACTCTCGCTGGGAACCCGATCCTCAGCGAGCGCGGCCGCACGCTGCCCCAAATCGTGCCTTCCCGGCCCCTACACCGGCGAGTGGCAAAGAAAACACCTCCGCATCCCCCTGCGAAGGTGTTTTCTTTGCGTTCGACCGCCCCGGTTGCTTCGTTCAGGTCGGCAGTACCGTCGCGATCTCCCGCACCCACGCGTCGATACCACCCTCGACCTGCCACACCCGGTCGTAGCCATGGCTATGCAGCTTGGCCAGAACGGCAGCCGAGCGGGCACCCGCCTTGCAGTGCACCACGATATCGCGGTCCCGCGAGAGAGACGAAAGTGCTTCCCCCGAGAGGATTCCGCCCTGCGGAATGAGCAGCGCCCCGGCAATATGCACGATGTCGAATTCCCCGGGTTCCCGCACGTCAATGAGGTCGAAGTCACGCGCGCCGCGCTTCCGGCTGTCGAGCATAGCCGCGAGTTCGTGCACGGAGATCGCGTCGTCAACGTGGTTCGATGCGGGCAATGTTTCGCAGAATACGTCGTAATCGATCAACTCGGTGACTGGTTTATTGGCGGGGTCGCGTGCAATGGCGAGTTCGCGCCACGACGCGTCAAACGCGTTGAAGAGCACGACCCGGCCCAGAAGCGTGCGGCCGACTCCGGAGATCAATTTCACGGCTTCGGCGACCATCGTTGAGCCGATCGTTCCGCAGAGCATCCCGAACACTCCGCCTTCTGCGCAGTTGGGCACGGAGCCCGCCGGTGGAGCTTCTGGATACAGGTCGCGGTAGGTGGGGCCATGCTCATTCCAGAACACGCTGACCTGCCCGTCGAAACGCAGGATGGATCCCCAGACACAGGGCTTGCCGAGCATCGCGGCGGCATCACTGACCAGATAGCGAGTGGCAAAATTATCGGCACCGTCAACGATCAGGTCGTACTGGGCGAATAAGTCCAGAGCGTTCGCCGAGTCAAGCCAAACATCGTGACGGTGAATCGACACGAGTGGGTTGAGCTGGGCTACCGCTGCGGCAGCGGACTCAAGTTTCGAGTGACCGAGGTCTGCAACGCCGTGGATAATTTGACGCTGCAGGTTGCTCAGGTCCACGGTGTCATTGTCGATAACACCCAGGGTGCCCACCCCCGCAGCCGCCAGGTAGAGCAGTACCGGCGAACCGAGACCGCCGGCGCCAATCACCAGCACCCGCGCATTCTTCAGCCGTCGTTGGCCGACAATACCCATTTCGGGAATGAGAATGTGGCGCGAGTACCGCTGGAGTTCCGCGGCAGTTAGCTCGTCGCCCGGTTCGACGAGCGGTGCTAAGAGTGGCACGTCACTCATAGGTCGGGCCTCCCGTTCATCGTCGATGAAGCCAAGGCGAGTTCACGCTTCGGAATCCGGCCAGCCTGGGACGCCAGCCGACCCGCAATCACCGCATGTTTGAAGGCTTCGCCCATGAGTGCCGGGTTCTGCGCGCGCGTCACCGCCGTGGCCAGGAGCACGGCATCGCAGCCCAGCTCCATCGCGAGCGCAGCGTCGGATGCGGTGCCGATTCCAGCATCCAGCACCACGGGTACGGCGGCACGAGCAACGATCAGCTCGATATTGTGCGGATTGAGGATGCCGAGCCCGGTACCGATCGGAGCCCCCAGTGGCATCACGGCGATGGCACCGAGATGCTCAAGGCGAAGGGCCAGCACGGGATCGTCATTTGTGTAGGCGAAAACCTTGAAGCCGCGCGCGACAAGCTGTTCGGTCGCGTCCAGCAGTTCGACCGCATCGGGAAGGAGGGTGTGCTCATCGGCGATGACCTCGAGTTTGATCCAGTCCGTCTCGAGGGCTTCCCGCGCCAGCTGCGCGGTCAAGACGGCTTCGCGCGCGGTAAAGCAGCCAGCGGTATTGGGCAGTACCCGAATGGAGCGATCGACCAGAAGATCGAACAGCGATCCGGCCGTCGTCACGCTGTGACGCCGCATTGCGACGGTGGTGAGCTCGGTTCCGGAGGCGTGAAGGGCCGCGCCGAGGCCCTCGAGGCTCGGTGCGCCGCCGGTACCCATGATTAGACGTGAATTCAACTGCACGCCGTCGATCACCAGGCTGTCAGTGATTGTGAGTTGTTCGGTTTCCACGGTCAACCTCCCTGAACTGCGGTGACAATTTCAATGTCATCGCCGGCCGTGAGCACGGTGCCCGACCATTGGCTGCGTGGAACGACTTCACGGTTGCGTGCAACTGCCACGCCGAGACGTTGTTTGTCGGTCGCACGGCCATCCGCTGCGATGTGGCGACCGGTGATCTCGGCGACCAGGTCGGTCACGGTGCTGCCGCGCCGAACATTTCGTTCTGTGCCGTTGACGGTGATCGCGCTGGCGGGTATGTCGATGGGCCTGGATTCGGTCACGAGCTGACAACTCCTTGTAGGGAAACGGATGCTGACGGTCGGGTTGCAGAGAAACGGTGGGGCCGAAAGCGCTCCCACCGCTGGTCGGCACTTCCCTCGATGAGCTGAAGACAGTATTGGGCAGCTACCGGGGTGAGCAGTACGCCGTGGCGGAAAAATCCGGTGGCGATGATGAGCCCGGGGATGTCGTTGCCTGATGTTTCCCCACCGGTTCGCGAGACCCGGCCAAGCAATGGCGCGTTATCGGGCGTTCCTGGACGAGCGCGAGCGGTTACTTCGATCAGCTCGAGCTCACTGACCGCCGGCAGCAACACCTGGGCGTCACGCAATAGTTGATAGACGCCACCAGCCGACACCGCAGTGGAGCCGTCTTCGCGTTGGGTGGCTCCGATCACGACCGTTCCGTCCGATCGTGGAACCAGATAGACCGGCACGCCGTGCACCAGCCCGCGGAGCGTGCAGGTGAGCAACGGCCGAAGGTGCGCCGGCACCCGAAGCCGCAGAATATCGCCGTAAACCGGTCGAAGTGGCAGGGTCAGTCGCTCTGGTAGCCCGTTCAACCCAGCCGCCGCGAGGCCATTGGCCACAACTACTTCGGCGGCACTGACCGTTCCGCCATCAGCCAGGGCGACACCGGTGACGCGAGATGAGGCATCCGCGGAATCGTCGTGCAGTAGCCCCATGGCATTCACCCGGATCAGGGCGTCGTGGCCCCACCGGCGGCTTTTCGCCAGCGTGGCAAGTTCGAGTTGGATGCGCTCGGCGAGCCGGCGCGGGTCGACCTGATGATCCTGCTCCACCATGAAGGCACCGGAAACGTGAGGGCTCAGCAGCGGTTCAAGCACGCGCGCCGCACGAATGGTCAGCGGGTCGACGGCTAGCCCGTTGGCGAGCTGCACCCCGCGCAGGTCGGCCAGCGCTTGCCGGTCGGCCGAATCAGCGCCAACAGTCATGGTGTGAGTTCTCTGATACCCGGTGAGGTGATGATCGGGCCCCAGTGATTCGATGAACGCCGGATACAGCGCCGAGGAGGCGAGCATGAGCTCGAGCAACACCTCTTCTTGGTAGTGCAATTCGCTCACAGCCGCGAGCATTCCGGCCGCAGCGTACGTTGCGCCGCCGGCGGGGTCCGGATCGATGACGACCACCGTGCGGCCGGAGTGCGCAACAGCCCAGGCAATGCCGAGCCCGATAATGCCACCGCCGATCACGGCGACGTCGACCGTGCGGTTCACGACTCGTTCATTCATGGTGCGCACCGTTCCTCTGCGCTGGCACGGACGCTCGAACTTGGCCCATAGGGTTGGTCGCATGGACCAGACAAAAGCCCGGCTGTATCTCTGCACCGATGCCCGGAAGGATCGTGGCGATTTCGCTGACTTCGTGGCGGCGGCGTTCGCTGGTGGGGTCGACATCATTCAGCTTCGCGACAAAAATATCGACGCTGCCGAGGAGCTCGAATATCTCGAAATTCTGCGCTCGGTTGCCGACCAGCACGCACGACTCTGGGCCGTCAACGATCGGGCGGATATTGCCAGCCTGGCGGGCGCTCCGGTATTTCATGTAGGCCAGACAGACCTGCCGGTGGCCTCCGCTCGCACCCTGCTCGGCCCGGCCGCCGTGATCGGCCTGTCCACACACAGCACCGAACACGTGGATGCAGCCCTGGCCGCGAACGATCTCAACTATTTTTGCGTCGGCCCAGTCTGGGCCACACCGACAAAACCCGGTCGAGCGGCGGTCGGAACGCAGCTTCTGCGTTACGCGGCCGCCCGCAGCGCAGCCACCGACAGCGAGCTGCCATGGTTTGCCATCGGCGGCATCGACCTCGGCAACATCAACCAGGTCGTCGACGCTGGCGCGACTCGAGTGGTTGTGGTGCGCGCGATCACCGACGCCAACGACCCGACGGATGCCGCGCAGCGACTTCTGGCCAGCCTGCCCGCGCTGGGCTGATACCGCACACAGTACCGAGTTTGGCGTGGTCATCTCAGGCCAACACAGAGTGCCGAGGGGCGTCGAAGAAGTCGAGCTCGAACCGTGACGAGGTGGCAAACGCCTGGCGCATCGCCGATTGTTGCGCGTCAGAGGCCGTGGCCGCAGCGTCGTCGGTGAGCGCGATGACTTCTCTCGTGGCCGCGGCGAATTCTTCATCGGCATACGTCTGGAGCCACGCCGCATATGGATGTACTGCTGTCTCGGTGCGCGCCAGAAAGTCGGTGTGCAGCCGCTCACCGACATCCGCATAGAGCCAAAAACAGGGCAACAGCGCCGCCAGAAGCACCGCATAGTTTCCGCCCTCAGCGAGCCCGAGCAAGTGATCCAGGTAGCCAGCCGTTACCGGGCCGGCCTCGGACGACACGTCCCGTTGCCCCAGCCAGTTTCTGTGCAATTCCAACTCAACGTCGCGGCACCGTCGTGCCGAATCGGCCAGAAACCGCTGTGCGTGCATGCTCGGCGCGATCTCACTGGCGCGCGCAAGAACGCGCGAGTAAGTGGCGAGGTAGAGCGCGTCCTGAGCGAGGTAATACGCAAAATCTCGCTCGGCCAGAACCCCAGTACCGAGATCCGTAATGAACGGCAGATCGAAGATCTGCGTGCGAATCAGCTCGACATCGCGCCACAGTGTCGCACTGAACTTCACCGAATCAGCTGGTGTGGCCGACTCGGCCGACGCGCCTGCGAACAGCCGATGAAAGTGATGGATCGGGCCATGGCCCTGACCGACCTCGAGGTCGTCGGCATGGATCAGAGCATCCTGAAGCCAGTCTTTGACCTCGGCCAGAGACGCAGCCCAGTCCCCGGTTCGCGCCTGTACCGTGGCCATTGCCGAGGAGAGCGAGCATCCGGTGCCGTGGGTATTCTTGGTGGCGATGCGCGGCGAGGCAAACTCGACAACGCTCTGTGCCAGCAGCCCGTGGGTGTTGACCAGGGCGTCAGGGCAGAGGGCTTCGTCGAAATGACCCCCCTTCACCAACACGGTGACTCCGGTGCGGGCTGATAGTCGTTTGCCCTGCTCGATGGCCGCAGCCCAGTTTGCCGCTGTGGGTTCTGCGAGCAGAACGGCCAGCTCGGGAACGTTGGGTGTGACGAGATCGGCGAGGGGGATCAGATCACGCAGAGCCTGCTCCGCTTGGGGTTCGAGCAGCCGGTGACCACTTGTTGCCACCATCACCGGGTCGAGCACGACGAGCGGAGGACGGTGGGCATTTAGCCAGGAACGCACCTCGTGAATCACGTCGATTTCGGCGAGCATGCCGATCTTCACGGCATCGATGGTCACGTCATCGCTCACGGCGTTCAATTGCTGGCGCAGAAACGCGACCGGCGGGGTGTGCACCGAGCGCACCCCGCGTGTGTTCTGCGCGACCAGAGCTGTTACTACTGCCATGCCGTACCCGCCGTTGGCCGCGATGCTTTTCAAATCGGCGTGGATGCCGGCACCGCCGGTCGGGTCGGTGCCGGCGATACTGAGAATCCGAGGCGTGGTGCGCGGCGTGATACTCGAGGTCTGATCAGTCATCCGTGACATTCCTTCGCTAGTGCTAACTAGACAGGTTCAACGGGTATTCATCTCAGCTCGCGCATTGTGCGGAGCACCCCGTGTCACTCAGCAGCCTATACGCCAACAAACGTCACTCAGTTACCGATGCCAGAATCGTGGGCGTTCAGGACACGCCCCGAGCTCACAGGTCGGCGAGCAGGCTCACCGGGTTTTCAATGCAGCCGGCCACATAGGTGAGAAACCCGGCGGCGGTTCCGCCGTCGCAGACCCGATGGTCGAACACCATGGAGAGTTCTACGACGGTGCGAACCGCGAGTGCGTGTTCGACCACCCACGGCCGCTCGATCATGCGCCCAATGCCGAGAATGGCCGCTTCGGGATGGTTGATGATCGCGGCCGAACCGTCGACGCCGAGCGATCCGAAGTTGTTGAGGGTGAAGGTTCCCCCGGTCAGCGCGCTCGGCGAGAAGGTGCCGTCGGGCGATTGCGCCACCAGCGCGGCGAGGGCATCGCGCAGCTGTCGCGTACTCATCGCGTGGGCACGGTGGATGACGGGAACCATCAGCCCGCGTGAGGTCTGCGCCGCAATGCCGAGGTTGATGGCTCCGTGCTGGAGAATCTCCTGGCTCGCGGTGTCGACCGAAGAATTGAGCACCGGATACCGGCGCAGCCCGGCCACCACGAAGCGCGCGATGAGCGCCGTCACGCTGAACCGCTCACCCGTCGCCGCGAGCAGCTGGTCCCGCGCGGCGAACAGGGCGGTCGCGTCGACGTCGAGCCAGATCGTCGCCTCGGGAATCTCCCGACGCGACGTGGTCAGCCGCTGTGACACGACTTTGCGCAGGCCGGTGATGGGAATGCGAATATCCGCACTCGCCGCGTCGACAGCGCTGGGCGGCGTCGCAACGTCGACATCGGCTGCCACATCGGCTGCCACATCGACAGCCACGGCCGGAGCGGTGAGCGTGCGAATGTGTTCCTCGACGTCGCTGCGCAGCACCAGACCGTCGTGCCCGCTCCCGGCCAGCGTGCTCGCGTCGAACCCGTTCTCGCGCGCCAGCCGGCGCACGATCGGAGACACGACGGGGGAGCGGCGGATCGGGTCGACCGTGCTGGACGAATCGATGGCCGCAGAAACGGATGCCGCCACCTCGGCGGGGCGCTCGGCCAGCGCAACAGCGCTGGGCGGCGTCGATGCAGCCGGTGCCGGGGCATCCGCTGCCCGTGGGCTGCCGAACCGACCGGCGGCCACCTTGCGCGCCGGCCGGGTGCTTTCGGTCGCGCCGTAGCCGACCAGAACGGCTCCGGAGCCTTCGACCGCCACGACGGTCGCCGCGGCGACCGGAACGCCGACAACACCGGCTGAAGCGTCAGCAGTCGCGTCGGTCACGGTCAGCAGCACCTGCCCGGCATGAATGACCTGGCCGGGCTCGCCGAACAGGCTTGCCACGACGCCGCCGTAGGGCGACGGCAGCTCCACGATCGACTTGGCCGATTCAACCTCGACCACGGCCTGGTCGATGGCGATCGTATCGCCGGGAGCGACCAGCCAGGCCACGATCTCGGCCTCGGTCAGTCCTTCACCGAGGTCGGGCAGCAGAAACTCGCGGCTCATCAGGACCACTCCCAGGTCGACAGCGCGGCGAGGATTCGGTCGGGGGTCGGCAAGAAATACTCCTCGAGCTTGGGTGACGGGTACGGAATGTCGAAGCCGGTGATGCGCAGAATGGGCGCGGCCAGGTAGAAGAAGTTGCGCTCGGTCAGGCGAGCGGCCACCTCAGCGCCGTAACCGCCGAACTGGGCGGCCTCGTGCACGATCGCGGCCCGGCCGGTCTTTCGAACGGATGCCCCCACCGTCTCGTCATCAAACGGCGACAGCGTGCGCAGGTCGATGACCTCGATCGAGAGCCCCTCAGCCGCGCCCTGCTCGGCCGTCGCGAGGGCGGTCTTCACGGTCGGACCGTAGGCGATGAGCGTGACATCGCTGCCCTCCCGTAGCACGACGGCCCGGTTCAGCGGCTCGGTCTGCACCGGCAGGGAAAGCTCCGCCTTGCTCCAGTAGCGACTCTTCGGCTCCATGAAAATCACCGGGTCGTCGCTCGCGATGGCGCCCCGCAGCATGGAATAGGCGTCGGCCGGGTTCGACGGGCTCACCACGGTCAGCCCGGGCGTCGCCGTCCAATACGCCTCGGAGGAGTCGGAGTGATGCTCGACGCCGCCGATATCGCCGGCGTAGGGAATGCGAATGACGATCGGCAGTGAAATCTTGCCGCGCGTACGGTTGCGCATCTTCGCCACGTGCGACACTATCTGCTGGAACGCTGGGTAGCTGAACGCGTCGAACTGCATCTCGACCACCGGGCGCAGGCCGTACATCGCCATGCCGATCGCCGTTCCGACGATGCCGGCCTCGGCCAGCGGCGAGTCACTCACCCGGGTCTCGCCGAATTCGGCGTATAAGCCGTCGGTGACCCGGAACACGCCGCCGAGCGGCCCGACGTCTTCGCCGAACAGCACGACCGTCGGATCGTCGACCATGGCGTCGCGAATGGCCGCGTTGAGGGCGGCGGCCATGGTCAGGTTTTCCGGAGCGCGCACAGCTGTTCCGGTCTCGAGGGGCTGCTGCGGGCTCATCGGGTGCTCTCTTCGTATTCACCAGCGGATGCGTCGGCGTCGAGTTCGGCCGCCAGAAAGGCGCGTTGCTCGGCCAGGGCGGAGCGGGGGGTGGCGTAGACGTGCTCGAACAGCTCGAGCGGATCGACTACCGCCTGCTCGGTCATGCACTCGCGGGTCGTCGCTGCGAGTGCCTCCGCGGCCGCAGCGACGGAAGCGCGCTCTTCCTCGGACAACGCACCCTGGGCAATGAGGTACTTCTCCAGGCGTTCGATCGGGTCGCGGCTGCGCCACAGGTCGACGTCGGCGGTTTTGCGGTAGCGGGTGGGGTCATCCGAGTTAGTGTGCGCCTCGATGCGGTAGGTGAGGCCCTCGATCAGGGTCGGGCCGCCGCCGCTGCGGGCTCGGTCGACCGCCGCTGAGATGACCGCGAACATGGCCGCGACGTCGTTGCCGTCAACGTAGAAGCCGGGCATGCCGTAGCCGATCGCCTTGTCGGCGATGGTGCGGCAGGCCATCTGCTTGTCGAGGGGCACGCTGATCGCGAACTGATTGTTCTGCACTACGAAGACGACGGGGGCCTGCCAGACTGCGGCAAAGTTGAACGCCTCGTGAGCGTCACCCTCGCTCGTGGCCCCGTCGCCGAGCAGGGTGAGCGCCACGGTGTCGTCACGCTTGAGCTTGGCCGCGGTCGCGAGGCCCACGGCGTGCAGTGCCTGGGTGGCGAGCGGGGTGGCCTGCGGGGCGATGCGATGCTGTTGATAGTCGTAACCGCTGTGCCAGTCGCCGCGGAACGAGGCGAGAATATCCTTCGGCTCGACGCCGCGGGTAAGCAGCGCGATGCTGTCCCGGTAGGTCGGAAACAGCCAGTCCTGCGGCGAGAGCGCGGCGACGGCGGCGATCTCGCAGGCTTCCTGGCCGAGCGCGGATGGGTAGGTGGCGAGGCGACCCTGCCGGGTGAGGGCGGTGACCTGCACGTCGAACCGGCGGGCCACGACCATCTGCCGGTAGAGGTCGACCAGTGTCTCCACCGGGGGAAGGACGAATCCGCCGCTCTCGGTGCCCGGAACGGCGTTCCCCGAATCATCGATCAACCGCAGGGGTGGGGGTGCCAGCACGGCCGTCAGCGGCGTGCTCTCGACATTGAGGCTCATGAGCCAATGGTGCGCCCTTTTCGCAGGCCTGGCCGCGCTTTTTCGCAGTTGTGAACGATTGGCCGATCATCCGCCAGACGGCGACCAATCGGCATGGTTGAGTCCTGAATCAGTGCCAGGCGTCCGGAGTCGTGCCGGGTGCATGCCCGATGATCTCGTCGAGAATGAGGTGGGACCGGGTCGAGATCACCCCCGGCATGGTGTGGATATCGCGCAGAATGGCCTGGCTGAGCTGCTCATGGTCGGGAGCGCTCACCGTGAGAATGATGTCGATGTCGCCGCTCACGGCCTGCGCCTTCTCCACGAACGGCAGTTCGGCGAGCTGCGCGGCAATTGCGCCCCAGGCGACATCGCCGATTTTCACGACTACGAGCGCGGACACGTTGAGCCCGAGTGCCTTACGGTCGGTTTGGGCACCGAAGCCGGTGATCACGCCGTGGCTGATCAGCTTCTGCACCCGGGTGTGGGCGGCGGTGCGGGAGATGTGCACCTGCAGGGCCAGCTGGCGCATCGAGAGTCGACCGTCCCGGCTGAGCTCGGCGATAATCTGGCGATCGGTGCTGTCGAGTCCGGGGTGGGGAGTCTGGGGCTGCGTCATTGGACTCTCACACTACCGGCGCGGGCGCGGCCGCCGTGGATTCGCGCTGACCGGATTTGCGCAGCACGCGCAGATAGTGATTCTTGGGCCAGTGGCGCAGCGCCAGCGGCAGGCGGGGATAAATCAAGCGGATGCCGCCCAGCACGCGATCAAAGCGCCGCTCGTGCCGCTCGGTCCAGGGAAGTTCGAACAGCACGCGAACGTGGGGCGGCAGCAGTCCAGCGGTCATCAGCCGGGCCAGCGGCAGGGCGGCCCGATACCAGAACGGAGCCGAGCGCGAGTGCAACAGCTCGTGCGCGACCGCGCGGGTGGCGGCATCCGTTGTCAGCAGCTGCAGCTGCTCGTTCCAGTATTGGCGAAAGGCGGCGCGATCTTTCGGCCACAGTTCTGGCGGCACTTGCAGCGCTGTGCCGAGCCGGGCGTATTCGCTATAGACGGTATCGGCCGTGTTGTCGCCCAGCGGGCCGTAGATCAAAGCGTGCAGGTGGGTGGCCGATTCATAGAGCGTCGCGGCAACCCAGAGCTGCAATTCGGGGGTGAACGCGTTGTACTCGGGGGTCGTGCCGACCGAATGCACGGGAACGTGCGCGTGATTGACCCGCGCGGCCATCGCAGCGGCCAGGTCGGCCTCGCCGAAGACGGTGGCGTAGACGTAGCTGAGCGTGCCGTTCAGCCGGGCGAGCGGCTTGGCGGCGAAATGGCTGTGGTCGGCCACGCCGTGCCCGATGGCCGGATTCGCCAGCTGCAGCAGGATGGCCCGGCCTCCGGCGGCGATCAGCAGGCTCTCACCCGCTACCCCCCGCATGCTTGGTGCGCGTGCGCTCACAGCAACCTCCCAATAAACACGCAGAACCTCGTGACAGGGTGAGCCTATTCGGTCGTCCTGAGTTTAGGTCCCGTCTGAACGCCCGAACAGGGGGAGATGAATACTTGTCTTCTGGGGAATATGTGCGTCTTCTATGCGCTTGCATGTATCCGAGGGCGACAATTCCTGGGCCCACACACTTGAGGAGAACTTCTATGAGCGAGACCACGATCACCAATATCCCGGGCTACAAGGCTGGAACCTGGACCATCGACAAGACCCACAGCTCCGTGAGCTTCAGCATTCGCCACATCGTCATCAGCAAGGTCAAGGGCACCTTTGACGACTTCGACGCCACCTTCGTGACCGGCGAGAACCCGCTCCAGACGAGCGTCACCGCCTCCGCGAAGGTCGTCTCGATCAACACCAACGAGCCGGGCCGCGACGGTCACCTGCGCACCGGCGACTTCTTCGACGCCGAGACGTACCCGACGATCGACTTCGTGTCGACCGGTGTGCGCGTCGTAAAGGACGACTACCTCGTCGACGGCAACATCACCATCAAGGGAATCACCAAGCCGGCCACGTTCGAGCTCGAGTTCGGCGGCTTCGGCGGAGACCCCTACGGCAACTACAAGTTCGGTGCCACGGCCAAGACCGAGGTCAACCGTGAAGACTTCGGCCTCACCTACAACGCTGCCCTCGAAACCGGCGGAATGCTGCTCGGCGACAAGGTCACCATCACGCTCGAACTGCAGGCCGCGCTCAACGCGTAACCCGTAGTATTTTTTCGGCAGGGCCCCACTTCGGTGGGGCCCTGCTGCGTTTAAGCGGGAATGGTGAGCATCCACTCGGTCAGACGGCGGCGCAGCTCGGCGCCATCGAGGTCGGTCCGGCCGAGATCCTGATAGTTGGGCGCCCAGGTCTCCACCCGGGGGAAGGCCTTCATCGCCGCGAAGTGGTCCCAGAGGGCCACATCGGGGGTGGGGGAGCCGAACGCCTCGTCGTAGGCCCGGGTGAACACGTCGGCGACGGTCACGTCGTAGAGAAACACCAAGTCCTGGCGGCACCAGGCCAGGTCGTAGCCGCGCGGCGCTCGCCCGGCGCCCGACCAGTCCACGATGCCGGTGAGGCGCTCGTGCAGCCAGACGGTGTTGCCTGACCAGAAGTCGTTGTGCGTCAGCACTCGGGGTTCGTTATTGAGCTGCCGCCAGAGGGAATGCATCGGTGAATCGGCCGCTGGCTCGGTGAACAGCTCGGGGAGCGCACTATCAACCGCAAGGGAGTGGATGCGCGCGAGCGCCTGCCCGAGTTGCCGCGCGAAGTCCCGCGGATCCTGGGGGGTGATCGAGGCCCGACCCGCCAGCAGCGTCGTGACGATGAGCGGGCATCCGTTCACTGTGCCGTCAGGGTCGGTGGCCAGCAGTCTCGGAGCAAGGTCGCCCAGGTCGCCCAGGGCGGCGAATACCTGGATCTCCCGGCGCACGGCGTCGTCACCGGGCGGGAACTCGCGCAGCACGACGTCGCTGCCGTCGGGCGTGCCCACGACGCTCGTCGTGGCGTGCGTGCCGCCGGGCAGCGTGCGCACCCAGTACAGCTCGCTGACGGCGAGCTGCCGGGCGGCCCACTGCAGCACGACGGGGGAGGGAACCGCTGGGATCATTCCTCTACGCTACGCGCTCAATCCGAGTCAGACCGGGCGGGAGTCCTTGCCGTCGAGCCACAGCTCGACGGACTCGTCGCGATGCACTCCGTCGGAGCCGACGTGCTTCTCGCTGATCGTCGTGCCGTTCTTGATGACGTAGACAAGGGCCATGGCGTGGCCGCGGCCCAGGTCGTAGTCGGTCTTGAGCCAGGCGATGATGACGCTGGCTTTGGTGGCGGGGTCGTCGAAACCCTGTTCGTGGGCGAGTGCGACGATGGCACGCGGCGTCAGCCCGGTCTTCTCCTCGATCGCATCGAGGTAGGCCTGAAACGACATGGGAGCCTCCTGAGTGAACAGCCTGTTATCAGATAGTACGCAGATTTCGCGCTGGGCAGGGTGATGGCGACGGCAGGCATTCGTTTGAGGCCTATGCCCGAGGACGGCATGCTGCAAAGCTGAACGCATGAATGATTCCGCGGAGAAGACGACGCTGCTGCACTATCTGGCCTCTGGCCGTGAGGCCCTGATCTGGAAGCTCGACGGGCTGAGCGACTACGACGTGCGGCGCCCGCTCGTGCCGACCGGCACCAACCTGCTCGGCCTGATCAAACACGTGGCGAGCGTCGAGGCCGGCTACCTGGGGGCAACCTTCGGCCGACCGTTCGGCGAGGTGCTGCCGTGGCTTGACGACGATGCCGAGGCCAACGCCGACATGTGGGCGACACCCGACCAGTCTCGCGCGTGGGCGATTGACCTGTATCGCCGGGTCGGCGAGCACTCGGCGGCGACCGTCGAGGCGCTGCCGCTCAACGCGTCTGGGAACGTCGTCTGGTGGCCGCCGGAGCACAGCAGCGTGACGCTGCACCAAATTCTCCTGCACATCATCGCCGAGACGCACCGTCACGCTGGCCACGCCGACATCGTGCGCGAACTCATTGACGACGCCGTGGGTCTGCGCGCGGATAACAGCAACCTGCCGCCCGGTGATGCGGCCTGGTGGCAGTCCTATCGGGAGCGGCTGGAGGCGGCTGCCCGGGAGGCCGGTTCGTAGACCGCCTCGCTCGAACTGTGCCAAGGTGCAAGAGGGCGCTCCCTATTCAGGGTCTGCCAGCATAGATCACCCTTCCATTCGATGGAGCGGCACTCTAATTGAAAGAGGAGATCCCCGTGTTCACCCTGCATGACCTTGCGATTCCGATCGTCGCGGCCCCCATGGCCGGCGGCGCTTCCACGCCCAACCTCGTGGTCGCCGTGAGCGATGCCGGCGGCCTCGGCTTTCTCGCCGGCGGGTACAAGACGCCGCAGACCCTGGCCGAGCAGATCATCGACGTACAGCAGCGCACGAAGAATTCTTTCGGTGTCAACCTGTTCCTGCCGCAGGCGCCGCTGACAGACCGGGCCGCAGTCGAGAGCCACCGAAACCTACTCGCCCTCGAAAACCCCGCTGCCTCCTTCGGGGAGATCAGCGACACCGACACGGACTGGTTCGCCGACAAGGTGGACGTCGTTATCGCGCACCAGGTCCCGGTGGTCTCTTTCACTTTCGGCCTGCCTCCGATAGACGCCGTCGAGCGGATGCACACGGCCGGGTCGTTCCTGATCGCCACGGTCACCTCGGTGCCCGAAGCCCGTCAGGCGGTTGACCGCGGCGTCGATGCACTCTGCGTGCAGGGGCCGGAGGCCGGCGGGCACCGGGGGACCTTCACCACGCGGGACGAACCGGGCACCCTGGCTCTGGGGGAGCTGTTGATCGCGATTCGCGAGGTGGTGACGCTGCCGCTGATCGTGGCGGGCGGCATCCACTCTGGCGGACAGATCGCCTCGTTGCTGGCTGCCGGAGCCGAAGCTGTGCAGCTCGGAACCGCCCTGCTGCGCACCGACGAGTCCGGTGCGAACCCGGCCCACCAGGACGCCCTCGTCGACCCGCGGTTCACCGAGACCGTCATAACCTGGGCCTTCTCCGGCCGCCCGGCCCGCGGCTTGCGCAACGCCTTCATCACCGCCCACGATGCGACCGTGCCGCATGAGTATCCGCAGGTGCATCACCTCACCAAGACTGTGCGAGCGGATGCCGCCCGCCGCGGCGACCCGCACGGCCTCGCCCTCTGGGCTGGTACCGGCTTTCGGGAAGCTCGCACCGGCTTGGCCGCGACCGTGCTCGCTGCGTTGTGGGCCGACACGCACGCTGCCGTCGTCTCGTAGCAGGTCGTCGCTTAGCTTTTACGTGTCCTGACGGTGCCGAGGAGCTGGAGCCGGTCGGCTCCGGCACGGTCGAGAACCGTGCGGCGGCCCCCAAGGTAGGCTTTATCGACAGGGTGAGCGGCAGCCGCTCCCCGATGGATCAGCGTCGATCGGCGCCTCTGACCCTGGGGCCGCCAGGCCAATGTAGATCGCACAACAAGAAATGGTTCTCCTTTGCGCAAAATAACTATGTCCCGGGCGGGCAAGCTCACGGTCGCCGTCACGGCGCTGCTGGCCCTCGCCGGCGGATTCCTCGGCGTCAGCGCCGCGGCCGCGAGTCAGCCACAGGCCGCTACCGCCGGCGAAAACTACGTCATCGGCACCGACACCACCTTCGCGCCGTTCGAGTACCGCGAGAACGGTGAACTCACCGGCATCGACATGGACCTGATTCGCGACATCGCGAAGAACCAGGGGTTCACGGTCGAGATTAAGTCGCTCGGCTTCGACGCTGCGCTGCAGGCGCTGCAGTCCAATCAGGTCGACGGCGTCATCGCCGGCATGTCGATCACCGACGAGCGCAAGCTCATCTTCGACTTCTCCGACCCGTACTTCGACTCCGGCGTGCAGATGGCCGTCGCGGAGGACAACACCGAGATCACCGGATACGCCGACCTGGCCGGCGAAACGGTCGTCGCCAAGCGCGGCAGCGAGGGCGAAACCTTCGCCAACTCGATCAAGGACGAATACGACTTCACGGTCAAGGCACTCGCCGACTCGGCCACCATGTATGACGACGTCAAGGCCGGCAACTCCGTCGCGGTGTTCGACGACTATCCCGTGCTGGCCTACGGCATCAACCAGAACAACGGGCTCAAGTCCGTCACCGAGAAGGAACAGGGCAGCTCCTACGGTTTAGCCGTCAATAAGGGGCAGAACCCCGAGCTGCTCGCCGCGTTCAACACCGGCCTCGCCGAGTTGCAGGATAACGGCGACTACCAGGCCATTCTTGACACCTACCTGGAGCAGCCGGCACCCGCCGCGGCATCCGGTTTCTTCGCTCTGCTCAGCGACAGCATGCCGGCGCTGATGAAGGGCCTCGGGCTGACCCTGCTCGCAACCGGCCTGTCCATTCTGATCGCCCTCGTGCTGGGCGTGGTGTTCGGCTTCTTCAAGGTCTCCGAGAGTCGCATTCTGCGCGGCATTGCGAGCGTCTACGTCAGCATCTTCCGCGGCACCCCGCTGCTCGTGCAGGCCTTCTTCTTCTACTTCGGTCTGCCTCAGCTCACCGGGCAGTCGATCGACGTGCTCACCGCCGGTGTGCTTACCCTGAGCCTGAACGCCGGCGCCTACATGACCGAGATCGTGCGCGGCGGCATCCAATCGGTCGACCCGGGCCAGACCGAAGCCGGTCGCAGCCTCGGCCTCGGCTACGTCACGACCATGCGCCGCGTCGTACTGCCGCAGGCCGTGAAGATCATGACGCCGTCGTTCATCAACCAGTTCGTGATGACCCTGAAAGACACCTCGTTGCTCGCCGTGATCGGCTTCGCCGAGCTCACCTATCAAGGCCAGCAGATCTACGCCGCCAACTTTCGCACCGGTGAGACCCTGCTGATCGTCGCCGCGCTGTACTTCATCGTCATCAACCTGCTCACCATGCTCTCCAACAAGCTCGACAAGAGGTTCAACAAATGAGCACCAGCGCAAACAACACCGCAAGTGCCAGCAAAATTTCGGTACGTGGCCTGCGCAAGTCGTTCGGCTCCAACGAGGTGCTCAAGGGCCTCGACGTCGAGATCACCGAGGGCGAGGTCGTCTGCGTCATCGGCCCTTCGGGTTCGGGCAAGTCCACCTTTCTGCGTTGCCTGAACAAGCTCGACGAGCTCAGCGCCGGCACGGTCATCGTCGACGGATTCAACCTCAGCGACAAAACCGTCGACCTGAACGAGGTTCGAGCGCACATCGGTATGGTCTTCCAGCACTTCAACCTGTTTCCGCACATGACGGTGCTGCAGAACATCATGCTCGCGCCGACCGAGTTGAAGAAGGAATCCAAAGCGGATGCCCGCGCCACGGCCCTGAAACTGCTCGAGCGGGTGGGCCTGTCCGACAAAGCGGATGCCCGCCCCGCGCAGCTCTCTGGCGGCCAGAAGCAGCGCGTCGCGATCGCCCGGTCCCTCGCGGTGAACCCCGACATTATGTTGTTCGACGAGGCCACGAGCGCCCTCGACCCCGAAATGGTGGGGGAGGTGCTGCAGGTCATCCGCGACCTCGCCGCCGAGGGCATGACCATGGTCGTCGTCACCCACGAGATGGGTTTCGCCCGCGAGGTCGCGGACCGGGTTATCTTCATGGCCGATGGCCTCATCGTCGAAGAGGGCACCCCGGCCGAGCTGTTCGGCAACCCGCAGCAGGAGCGCACCCAGGACTTCCTCTCCAAGGTGCTCTAAACCGCCTGACCCAAAACGGATGCTCCGCGCGAGACCTGGGCGCGGCATCCGTTTTTCTGTTCCGGTCAGGCATGACCGCGCCCGGTTTGGGTAGCCGCTACGGTAATCGGCGTAGCGGCTACCGAAATAGGGCACGGCTATCGAACGGATGCTTCGGGCGGCTCAGGCCCGGTCGCCGACGATCTCCTCGCGCACCCGGCGCAGGTCCTCCATGAGCGAGCCGATCAGGATCCAGTGGTCTGGGTGCGGCGTCACGATGCGCAGCGGCGCGGTCAGGGCCAGCACCTCGGGGGCCGGCATCTCGGGCGCCACCGTGAGGTCGCCCTCCGCGCGAGCGAGCAGCCGCAGATCGTGCGCAGCCCGGGCCAGCTCCTCGGAAAAGGCCTGAACGCTCGGCTCCAACTGCAGGGAGGCATCGTAGTGATCGTGCAGGGCCCGGGTCATGCCGATAGCGCGGGTCACGAGGGTCGGCAGCCGCCCGATCATCTCATGGTCGGTGTCGAGCGCCAGGCGTAGTTTGGCCTTGCGCGGGTTGAGCATGAGGCTCTCCTCCGCCTGCGCGATGGCCTTCTCCGCCTTGACCAGCATGGGGCGCAGCAGCCGGGCCTTGATCATCAGCTCCATCAGGTCGACCGGTGTCTGCGGGGTGCGCAGCGCCTGGGCAATGCGCTCGAAGGTATCAGCCACCTCGCGAGCGAGCAGGGCCACAGCATCGCGTGCCGGCGCAATCAGCACCGGCGGAACGATCAGGGCGTTGATGATCAGCGCGATCCCCGCACCGATGAACGTTTCAAAGATGCGATCGAGGGCATACCCCGGCGTCGTCGCGCCGAGCGCGAGCACGAGCATGGCGCTGATCGGAATCTGGCTCGCCGACACCGGCGACAGCCGCAGCGCCCAGGCGACGAGGATGCTGACCACGATCGTGCCGAGTACAACCCAGCTGGACTGGCCGAGGAAGAAGCCGATCGTGGAGGCGATAATGACTCCGCCGATGACGCCAGCGGTACGTTCGATCGCGCGGCCGAGGGTCTGATTGACACTCGGCTGCACCACGAGCAGGGCCGCAATCGCGGCAAAGATCGGCAGGTCGTTGGGCAGCAGCAGCTGCGAGACGATCCAGGCCAGGGCGACGGCGACAGCCATCTTCACGACCTGCAGCACCGGGAGTCGGGTGGGGATGCGTAGGGCCGATGTTAGTTTCACTGCTCAAGGCTAACCCGACCTCTCCTCAAGCGGATGCCGACAAACCCGTCTGCCCGCTGCGCGCCGGCCGGAACCAGGTGCAGCGTGCCGCGCATCGGCCACGAACGCACGATGTCACCCGCATTGACGCTGGCCTGTACCTCGTCCAGCGTTGTGCCGGGGGAGCGAACGACGATGGCCCACTGGGCCGCCGGGTAGTCCTGGAACTGTACCGCGGGCATCCGCTCAACGACCGCAACGGCCCCAGCAGCGGTGGCCCGGCCAGGCCCTGGGCGTGCAGGCGCAGGCGCAGAACGTCGGCGCGGGAGGCGGCAGTGCCCGTAATGATCAGCCCGCGCCTAGCCCAGGTCGTCGTCGGTGCGAGCTCCGAACACGATTTCGTCCCAGCTCGGCATCGATGCCCGACCGCGCTTGGGTGTGGTGCGGCCATGGTTGGTGCGCTCCTGGGCGCGGGCGGCCTGGTTGGCCCAGGCGTTGCCGGTCGGTTCCGGCGTGGTCGCCGGCGCCGCACTGGACTCGTCGGTAACCGGGCTGTCCATGGCCGTGGATCGACGGGGCCGCATCATTGCAGGCTGCACCGAAGAGGATGCCGTCGGCTGGGCCGCTGCAGCATCCCGGCTGCCAGCCGCCTCGCGTTCGCCGCGGCGTCGACGCAACGATTCCAGAAGATCGGCGGTTTCGCTCATGTTCGATGCCGGCTCGGCAGCGCGTTTGATCGCGGCTTTGGACACAGCATCGTCCCGGCTGAGCGAACGGGAAAACGGCACAGCCTCAAGGTTCGGGCTGGTGTCGTTCAAAATCTCGTCGGGCAGGGATTCCTTGAAGTTGAAGGCGTTGCTGTCGAAGCGGGAGACATCGGCGGCGCTCGTCTCCGAGCCGACCGCGCGCAGTCGGGGAATGAGCGAGCCCTTGAGCTCGCCCTGCTGCGAGAGCGCGATGGCTTCGCTGCCGACCGGCGATAGTGAGTTCTTCTTGGGTTCGAAGCCCCAGCGGGCGTCGTGGTCGATCTCGTCTGCGGTGAAGGACAGCTTGACGATCCAACCGCCGCCGGGCTCTTTCCAGCTGGCCCAGCGTTCGCCGGTGGCACCGAGCGAGGCGAGACGCTCCCGAATGACGCTGCCGAAGTTCACGTTCTCGTCGACCGGATCCGGATCGATCGCGGTGTGTACCGGCACGCTGAGCGCCGACGAGACGATGTACTCCCGTTCGGCTACGACCGGGCCCTCGAAGCGGCGCACGTAGTCGAGGGACGCGCCGGTGACGGCCGCGACATCCTCGGCGGACATGCCGGAGCGAATGTGCGCCTGAACCTCCCGGGGGGAGAGTTTTGGCGCGAGACTCCGCTCCGTCTGGGTTTGGCGAAGCCGGGACTGAAGAACCTCGTCGATGGCGATGCGATATCGGTCACCATCTTCGGACGCTGCGAGCAGCGCACCGTTCTCAACCCCAATAACCTTCAATTCCTGCATGAAGACAAGCCCTCTCGCGATTACCGTTGGCTGCAAGACTGCCACGACTTGGGGCAATTTCGCGGGAATACGCTGGGCGTGCCGCAAGTTGTTTTCCGTGTCCGAATAAAAAGGTTGGCGGACGGTTTGCTATTCCGTCCGGATTGTTGGAAACTGTGCCCGCCGATTTCGATTATCGGCGTAACTGAAATGGATGGGCATGGCAACCGATTACGACGCACCCCGAAAGACTGAAGACGACTCCGAGTCGATCGAGGCCCTCAAGGAACGTGTGCCAGATAAAATGTCCGGCAGCGTTGATGTTGACGACTCCGACAACCCGGGTGGGTTCGATCTACCCGGCGCCGACCTGTCCGACCTGGACCTCGATGTCGTCGTTCTGCCCGCGCAGGCCGACGAATTCACCTGCGTGAATTGCTTCCTCGTGAAGCACCGTTCGCAGATGGGACACGAGACCAAGCTCGGAATGGTCTGCCTGGAGTGCGACTCCTAGACCTGCTAACCGACGTTGGTCGTTCGTGATCCATTGATCGCGGCGGCCAACTCCGTCGGGTGCCGGCTGGAGATGATCCAGTACGGCGCCGGATCGGTTGGGTCGACGATCGGAACGCGCACGACCGGGTCGATCCAGCCGCGAATGAGCAGCCAGGCCCGGGCATCCAGCCGGGGACCGCGCTCCTGGGTGGCTTCGGCCTTGGTAAAGGAGACGGCTTCCCCCACAAGGTGGGTAGAAATCGTGGCCGGGCCGGCTTTCAGCTCGCCGTTCTGCACCCGCACCACCGGTGAGGCCAGCACGAGCAGCGCTACGCAGCCGCCGTAGAGAACGGCGGCCGTGATGATGCCGGCCGGCAGGGAAATCGGGACGAGCACCAGGATGCTCGCCGGTATCACCAGTGCGGTGACGATGAAGGCCCACGGAGTAGGCCAGAGTTTTTCGCGGTAATCAGGCATGGCTCTATTCGATCAGATATCTGCACTACCCTCGACACGTGGCAGAAAGCGTCGAAGTACTGATCCAAGCATCCATCCTCCCGAACTATGCACATCCCGGTGATGCTGGGGCTGACCTGCATTCGGCCGAGGCTCTCATGCTCGCTCCCGGTTGTCGTGCACTTGTCGGCACCGGCGTGTCGATCGCCTTGCCCGACGGGTTTGCCGCCTTTGTGGTTCCGCGCAGCGGCCTGGCGTCCAAGCGCGGCATCACCATCGTGAATTCCCCGGGGACAGTGGATGCCGGCTACCGCGGCGAAATCAAGGTGGCTCTGCTCAATACCGACCAGAACGAGTCGTTCACAATCAATATCGGCGACCGCATCGCCCAACTCATTGTGATGCCCGTTGCTCGGGCCACCTTCATTGCCGTGGACCGGCTGCCCGGCAGCCACCGCGGCGAGGGCGGCTTCGGTTCAACGGGCGTGGAAGCTGCTCCACGAGAAAGTGCACCATTGTCGGGCGATACCGCCCAGCGCGAAGGAGAAAATCGGTGACTGACACCACGACCCCCGGGGACTTCGTCGAGCCCTATGCCAAATCGGCACCAGACAACCGCGAGAGCGATGGCCCGTTCGACGAGTCCGAAGCCAACCCGGTGCGGCCATACGTCGACCTCGGCGGCATCAAGATTCTGCCGCGGGAAGGCCTGCACCTGCGCCTCGAAATTGAAGAGGGCAGCAAGCGCGTCGTCGCCATCGGCCTCGACTTCGCTGGGTCGACCCTGCAGGTGCAGCCGTTCGCCGCTCCGCGGTCGAGCGGCCTGTGGCATGAGATTCGCGACCAGATCGCCGACCAGATCGGCAAGCAGGGCGGTACCACGACACCGCGCGAGGGTCCGTTCGGCCCGGAACTGGTCGCCGAGATTCCGGTTGCGGCCGGTCAGGAAGCCGGCGGCGTCACCCGCCTGGCCCGTTTCATCGGCGTCGACGGGCCGCGCTGGTTTCTGCGCGGTGTGATCGCGGGCGAGGGCGCCATCGATCCGAATGCCGCAGCGCAGATCGAAGACCTGTTCCGCAGCATCGTCGTCGTGCGCGGGGGAACCCCGATGCCGCCGCGTGATCTGATTCCGCTGCGCATGCCCGCCTCGCCCACCGGCGCGACCGAGACCGCCGCGGTCTAGCGAGCCATGAGCGACACCCCCGGTCAGAACGGACAGCAGGGCCAGCGCGATGAAGCGCACGAACCGGTGCCGACGCCAGCCGCGACGCCAGCCGCGGCGCCGGAACCCGCTCCGACGCCGGAGCAGGCGCAGACCGCGTCAACCCTGTTCGCCGAGTCGATGGCCGGGGCGGCCCGCCGGGCCGGATTCGGAGCAGCGCCCGAGGGGGAGCCGATCAGCGGACAGGCCCTATTGAAGGCGATGGGCGGCATCCGCGGTCTGATTGAAGCTGTCCTGCCCGGCCTTGTCTTTCTCGTCACCTACACACTGACTATCGACCCGTCGACCGATGTGACGAGTGACCCGATCGGCACCCTGCTTCCCTCACTCGTCGCTCCGCTGGTCATCGGCGTGATCTTCGTCGCACTGCGCGCGATCACCAGGCAGACGACGACGCCGGCCCTCGGCGGCCTGGTCGGCACCGCTATCAGCGTCGCGCTGGCTCTCTTCTCCGGCAAGCCCTCCGATTTCTTCCTGGTCGGCCTGTGGACCAACGCCGGCTACGGTGCCGCCCTGCTCATTTCCGTGCTCGTGCGCTGGCCGCTGATCGGCGTCGCCGTCGGGTTCCTCATGGGCGACGGCATCGCCTGGCGCCTCGACGCCAGCAAGCGGCGCGTGCTGACCATTCTCACCCTGTGCTGGACCGGCCTGTTCCTCGGACGCCTCGCCGTGCAGCTGCCGCTCTACCTCGCCAATAACGTCGAACTGCTCGCCTCCATGAAGCTCCTCATGGGCATCCCGCTCTACGCGCCGTTGCTCGTCGTGTCCTGGCTCATGGTGCGCTCGGTCTATCGCAAAGCGGATGCCGCCGACGCGCTCTGAGAATCGACCTCTGCGCGCTCCGGCGCACTGCTAGAGTTATCTTGACGTCAAGATAGTTGACCGGCGATCACTCGTCGGCGCAACTCGATGGAAAAAGGCAGCTCCCGGCATCCGCCGGTAAGGCTTGCCTTGCTGGCACGCGGTTGTGCCTGCCACAAGAATTGAGGATTGCCGCCGGTTTCCCGTCGGCTCCTACAACGGAGAGGGCACTGTGTCGGATTCAAAAAGTACCGCGGTAAATAGCTTCGGAGCCAAAGACACCCTGCGCGTTGGTTCGACAGACTATGAAGTCTTTCGTCTCGACGCGGTCGACGGTTACGACAAACTGCCATACAGCCTGAAGGTGCTGCTGGAGAACCTCCTCCGCACCGAAGATGGAGCCAACATCACCGCCGAGCACATTCGTGCCCTCGGCTCCTGGGTTCCCACCGCGGAACCCGACACCGAGATCCAGTACACGCCGGCTCGCGTCGTCATGCAGGACTTCACCGGCGTTCCCTGCATCGTCGACCTCGCCACCATGCGCGAAGCTCTCGTCGACCTCGGCGGCGACGCCAAGAAGATCAACCCGCTCGCCCCGACCGAAATGGTCATCGACCACTCCGTTGTCGCCGACCTGTTCGGCACGACCGACTCGTTCGAGCGCAACGTCGAGATCGAGTACGAGCGCAACGGTGAGCGCTACCAGTTCCTCCGGTGGGGCCAGACCGCGTTCGACGACTTCAAGGTCGTTCCCCCGGGAACCGGCATCGTGCACCAGGTCAACATCGAGTATCTCGCCCGCGTCACCATGACCCGTGAGGTCAACGGCGTTCTCCAGGCTTACCCAGACACCTGCGTCGGCACCGACTCGCACACGACCATGGTCAACGGCCTGGGCGTGCTCGGCTGGGGCGTCGGCGGAATCGAAGCCGAAGCGGCGATGCTCGGCCAGTCGGTTTCCATGCTCATCCCCAAGGTTGTCGGCTTCAAGCTCTCCGGCGTCATCCCGGCCGGCGTCACCGCAACGGATGTCGTGCTTACCATTACGCAGATGCTCCGCAAGCACGGCGTGGTCGGCAAGTTCGTCGAATTCTACGGATCGGGTGTCGCCTCAGTGCCGCTCGCCAACCGTGCCACCATTGGTAACATGAGCCCCGAGTTCGGCTCGACGGCCGCGATGTTCCCGATCGACGATGTCACCCTCGGCTACCTGCGCCTCACCGGGCGCAGCGAAGAGCAGGTCGCGCTGGTCGAGGCCTACTCGAAGCTGCAGGGCCTCTGGCACAACCCCGATGTGGAGCCGGTGTTCAGCGAATACCTCGAGCTCGACCTCTCCACGGTCGTTCCCTCGATCGCCGGACCGAAGCGCCCGCAGGACCGCATCATCCTCTCCGAGTCGAAGTCGCAGTTCGAGCGCGACCTGGACAACTACGCCAACGGCCCCGTCTCCCTGGTGGATGCGGCAATAGAGGGTACGTTCCCCGCCTCTGACCCGCTCGGCCTCACCTCGCAAGACGAAGTGACCGCGCACGAGCACGCCTACCAGGCTGGCCTGGTACGTCACACCAGCCACCCGACGAAGTCGCACCCTCAGCCCACCGACGTGAAGCTCGCCGACGGTCGCGAGTTCACGATCGACAACGGCGCCGTAGCGATCGCGGCCATCACCTCGTGCACCAACACGTCAAACCCTTCCGTTATGCTCGCGGCCGGCCTGCTGGCCCGCAATGCGAGCCTCAAGGGACTCAAGAGCAAGCCGTGGGTCAAGACCACCCTCGCGCCCGGCTCCAAGGTCGTCACCGAGTACTACGCGAAGGCCGGCCTCAACGGCTACCTCGAAGACCTGGGCTTCTACCTCGTCGGCTACGGCTGCACCACCTGCATCGGTAACTCCGGTCCGCTCGAGGACGAAATCTCCTCGGCCGTGCAGGAGAACGACCTCGCCGTCACCGCCGTGCTCTCCGGTAACCGCAACTTCGAGGGACGCATCAACCCCGACGTGAAGATGAACTACCTCGCGAGCCCGCCGCTGGTTATCGCTTACGCCCTCGCTGGAACGATGAACTTCGACTTCGACACCGATTCGCTCGGTCAGGACACCGAGGGTAACGACGTGTTCCTCAAGGACATCTGGCCCGACGCCGACGAGGTGCAGAAGACCATTGACGAGTCGATCGACTCCAACATGTTCGAGACCCAGTACGCCGGTGTCTTCGAGGGTGACGACCGCTGGAAGTCCCTGCACACCCCCATCGGCGACACCTTCGCTTGGGACGCCGAGAGCACCTACGTGCGGAAGCCCCCGTACTTCGACGGCATGACGCTGGAGACCAGCCCGGTCGTGGACATCAGTGGTGCCCGCGTGCTCGCCAAGCTCGGCGACTCGGTCACCACCGACCACATCAGCCCCGCCGGTTCGATCAAAGCGGATGGCCCCGCCGGCCGTTACCTGGCCGAGCACGGCATCGCCCGTGGGGACTACAACTCCTACGGCTCGCGTCGTGGCAACCACGAGGTCATGATTCGCGGAACCTTCGCGAACATCCGTCTGCGCAACCAGCTCCTCGACAACATCGAGGGTGGCTTCACCCGCGACTTCACCGTCGCGAGCGGCCCGCAGGCCGACATCTACGATGCCAGCCAGAACTACCAGGCCGCCGGTACCCCGCTCGTCATCTTCGGTGGCAAGGAATACGGTTCGGGTTCCAGCCGGGACTGGGCAGCCAAGGGCACGAGTCTTCTCGGTGTCAAGGCCGTCATCGTTGAGAGCTTCGAGCGCATCCACCGCTCGAACCTCATCGGCATGGGCGTTGTGCCCCTGCAGTTCCCGGTCGGCGAAACCGCCGACTCGCTCGGTCTCGATGGCACCGAGATCGTCTCGGTCTCCGGCATCACCGAACTGAACAACGGCAAGACGCCGAAGACCGTGCGCGTGACCTGCGTTCCGAGCGAATTCTCGGCCGCCGGCAAGGCACCGGTCGAGTTCGACGCCATCGTGCGCATCGACACCCCGGGTGAAGCCGAGTACTACCGCAACGGCGGCATCCTGCAGTACGTGCTGCGTTCGCTCGTCTGAGTGAACCGGGGCGCTGCCAGCGCCTCGCTCTACCAGCACGACACCGGCGCGTAGACTCGATTCACTCGGGTCTGCGCGCCGGTTTAGCTTGATCTGTTTAGCACTGTTTTGTAGAGCAGCATGAAAGGTATGACGGATGATCCTTCTGGAGACGATTCATGGTCCGCGGGACCTCGATGGTCTTTCGAAAGAGCAGCTGCCACAGCTGGCCGCCGATATTCGGCGGTTTCTGGTGCGCGAGGTTTCGAAGACCGGCGGACACCTCGGGCCAAACCTCGGTGTCGTCGAACTGACCATCGCCATCCACCGGGTTTTTCATTCACCGACCGACGCCATCGTCTTTGATACCGGCCACCAGTCTTACGTACACAAGCTCCTCACCGGCCGTCAGGACTTCAGCAAGCTGCGCTCGTTCGACGGTCTCGCGGGCTATCCACAACGTTCGGAGTCCGAGCACGACATCGTCGAAAGCTCGCACGCCTCCAGTTCGCTGTCCTGGGCCGACGGTATCTCCCGAGCCTTCGAGATGACCGGCCAGACCGACCGGCACGTGGTCGCCGTCGTCGGCGACGGCGCACTGACCGGCGGCATGACCTGGGAAGCCCTCAATAACATCAGCGACGACAACACGCGTCGACTCATCATCGTGGTCAACGACAACGGCCGATCCTACGCGCCGACGATTGGCGGTATGGCGCGCTTTTTGAATACCGTGCGTACCCGCGCGGCCTACCGCGACGCGTACCTGACCAGTCAGAAAGTGTTTGACAGACTCGGCGCGCCCGGCCGGGCTGTGTACCGCGGGGTGCGCGGCGGTCTGCACGGGTTCCTCAGCCGGGTCACCAACAACGAAGCGCTCTATTCCAACCTCGACATCAAGTACATCGGTCCCATTGACGGGCACGACGTGCACGCCATGGAGGAGGCCCTCGCCCAGGCCAAGGGCTACGGCGCGCCGGTCATCGTGCACGCTATCACCCAGAAGGGCAAGGGCTACGACCCGGCCGTGCAAGATGCGGCCGACCAGTTCCACGCGGTCGGGCAGATCGACCCGGAGACCGGCGAATCCGTGGAAGGGGCGGGCGCGGCATCCTGGACGTCGGTTTTTGCCGACGAATTGTTGCGACTGGCCACCGAGAACGATCGTATAGTCGGCATTACCGCCGCCATGCTGCGCCCGACCGGGCTGCACAAGATGGCCGAACGTTTTCCGGCCCGCGTGCACGACGTGGGCATCGCCGAACAGCACGCCGTGACGAGCGCCGCCGGGCTGGCCTTCGGCGGCCTGCACCCGGTTGTCGCCCTCTACGCCACGTTCATCAACCGCGCTTTCGACCAGGTGCTGATGGATGTGGCCCTGCACAAAGCCGGCGTCACCTTCGTACTCGACCGGGCCGGCGTCACCGGTCCCGATGGTCCCAGCCACCACGGCATGTGGGACCTCGCCATTCTGCAGGTCGTCCCCAACATTCGGCTGGCCGCGCCGCGGGACTCCGTGCGCCTGCGCGAAGAACTGGCCGAGGCCGTCGCCGTCGAAGACGGACCCACGGTCTTGCGCTACCCCAAGGGCACCGTCGGCCTGGAGTTCGAGGCCATCCGCCGCCTCGACGATGGTGTCGATGTGCTGCAGGAGGCGACCCAACAGGATGTGCTGATCGTCACGGTCGGTCCGATGGCCGCGTTGGGGCTCGACGTGGCCGACCGGCTCGCTGCCCAGGGCATCGGAGCGACGGTCGTCGACCCGCGCTGGGTCGTGCCGGTGCCGCGCAGTATTATCACCCTCGCCGCCGCGCACCGCATCGTGGTCACCATCGAAGACGGCATCCGGGTCGGCGGAATCGGCACGCGCATCCGGCAGGATCTGCGGGAGGCCGGCGTTGACACCGCGGTGACCGAACTCGGCCTGCCGGACCAGTTCCTCGACCACGGCACCCGCGCCCAGATCCTGGAGCGCGTCGGCCTCACCCCGCAGGCGATCGCCCGCGACGTGGTCGCCATGGTGCTCGGCAGCAAAATCCCCAACGCCCGACCCTTGCCCGCCGACCACACCGACACCGGTGCTATCCAGGTAACCCGCCGCGACTAAAGGCTCGTAAGTAAATAACCTAGACGCATGCCGTTTGGGGTGCCATGGCTGTGCGGTGTCGGTTCCCGTGGAGGTCGAAGAGCCGCTGGCAGTCAAGTTCGCCGCGTTGTTCCCGCATCTTGATGAGCGTCAGCGACGGTTGCTGATGGGGGCTGAGGCTCGCGTGCTGGGTCATGGCTGGGTCATGGCGGGGTCGCGGCGGTGGCCCGGGCGGCTGGGGTGAGACCGTCACCGCCGAGCTCGACGAGAGCATCTACCCCAAAGGCATCAAGATCACCGACCGCGAAATGGCAGATCTGGAAACCCAGCACCTGCGATGTCACCCAGGTCCAGGGAGGTCATCTGTAGCATGACCGACGCCAGGTTGGTGCGCAGGATCTCATGGTCGGTGAACTCCGATCGACCCTTGAAGTCCTCCTGGGAGTACAGCCGGATGCCATCGGTCATTACCTTGACCAGGGTGTTGCCACTGGAGTGGTCGGTGAAGCGCACCTGGATCACCCACCGCAGTCCCCAGCTCGGTGTCCAGCTCCTGCGCGGTGCGCTCGGCCACCGACCTGGCGGCGATGACGACCTGGTGGTCTCGGATGGCCGCGGCGATATCGTCCCTGCGGGCAGCGACCGGCAGGTCGTCGGGATAGCTGATTCTGGGCACCGCGGTGAGACGGCGCGCGATACGGGCTGACCGCGCCGGCGGTACCTCGTCGGCCTGCGCCGGGACGGACGCCGACGGGACTCTCGTGGGCTCACAGGTTCTGGGCGCGCGGGATGCGGCGCGCGCGCTGAGGACACGAGGTTCAGGATATCCGGCCCGCGAGCCCCACTCGGTGGCACCCCTGGGTCCAGCGCGCCCAGCAACGCGCGTGAGCCGGCGGCACCCGAGGTGCCGCCGGCTCACGTTCTCAAGCTGTTCTCACAATGGATGGACTACTGGAGAGGCTTAAGGTCCGCCTTGGGCGAGCCCTCCACCCTGAAGATGCCCCACAGGCCCTGGTTGACCTGGTTCTCCAGACCGCCGTCCCGGTAGAGGTAGTCCCCGGGAAGCTTCTGGAGTCCACCGGCCCCACCGAGCAGGTTGTAGTTGAAGGCGTTGCCTGTAAGCAAACCGCCCTCAGCGGTCTTGATCATCGCGTTCGGGTCGCTTGGCTGGTAGCGCCACCCGTGCCCGTTCAGGCTGAAGGTGTGTGCCCGGTCGCGGTCACCACCCGATACGAGCCGCAGGTGCGTCTCGTCTCCGACATAGGCCCGCACGAGCGGTGTGGCCGGGTCGCCGTGCACCACCGACGACATGACGTTGGCCACCTCTGGGTCCTTCGCCAGGCGAGGGGCGAAACGCTCGGTCGTGTAGTTAATGCCCCGGTGCCCCTGGTCGCTGGGTTCGCCCTCCGCTGGGTAGGGGAGGATGGCCCCGGCCTTGTCTCGCAGGATCAGACCGTCGACCCAGTTGAGCACAGCCTCGCGGAAGCTGCGTTTGACGCCGGCGGCGTCGGTGTAGGTGACGTTGGCCTGTGCGCCCGAGGTGATCGCAAGCCCGGAGTTGGGGTTGACGTAGGTCGAGCCCTTTGGCTCGATCAACAGCGACCCGTAGGACCCGTGGTGGCGACTCCCACGCCGGTCAGCGAAGTCGAGCAGGTTCGCTGCGCCGTCCTCGACCGCGGCATGGACATACCACGTGTACTTTGTCGTAACTCCTGGCGCCACGGTCTGGTCGTAGTTGTACCCGACCGTCGCCCCGTCGGAGTCAATGACGTTGTAGGTCAACAGGTTTGGGTGCATGGACACCCGGTTGGAACGTGGGAAGTTCGTCACGTCCGCAGGCAACGGTAGGTCACCGGTGTGCGCTGCGGGCGTCTTCGGCAGCTCGTTCTTGAGCGTCACCGTGACGCAGTCACCCACATTTGCTCGGATCACCAGGGGCTCGGTCTTCATGGCACCCGTGCGAACCTTGGTCACATCCTCGCTCCGCACGAACATCGTGCCGTACGGGTCGTGGTCACCTGACTTCGCGTTGTACACGATGTCCTTGGCGATGGCCGACACGTTGACAGCGACCGCCCTGGACCCTGTCGGGCACGGGGTGACCGAACCCAGGGTTCCGGTTGGGGCAACCTTGAGCGCGTCACCCGGCTTAAGGGCTGGCCACGCGGTGCCACTTCCAGGAGCAGCCCGGTCGGGCAGCGGCTGGAGGTCGGAGACCGCGTTCTTGGGGACCCGGAACAGACCCCACATCCCCATCCACTGGTCCTCAAGCAACGGGGAGCCATACAGGTAGTCACCGGGGGAACCGGCGCCGTCCTGCAGGATCGACGGGGTGCCATTGGCGACGTTGTTCGAGGCTTTGGCGACTGTTGCTGCAGCACCGGGGTTGGTCTTGACCACCTGCGAGCCCTGCAGCTCGTAGTTGAAGTACTCCGCGAGCATGAGGGTCTGGGTGTCGACCGTCCGGGACAGGGGGTTGTTCGGCTCATTCAGCCAACGGTGACCGTGCAGGTTGAACTCGTGTATCTCCTCGTGGGAGCCAGCCACGTTGCGGATGACCACAGGGTCCTTCGAGTACGCCCTCAGGAGCGGCGTATCGGGATCGCCGTTGACCGCGGATGAGTAGGTGTACGCGGGGTCGCCCTTAGCGCCCGTAACCCCAGGTTTCGTCCGGATCTGGAACGGGGCATTCTTGTAGTTGATCGAGTAGCCGCCCTGGTCCTGGCCGTAGTTGTCCGGTGCCGAAGGTGGGTTGATCGGTGGACCAGTGCCGTTGTCCTTCCACATGGGCGTTCGGTCGGAGTAGAAAATGGTCATCTCCCGGAAGTCCGGGCCGCTGGCTGAGCGGATATCGGCCATGGGGCCGACCCCGTTCGTCGCAGCACCAGTCTTCGGATCGTGCCACGTGGCGTCAGCGGGCTCGACGTTCATCGCGGCATAGAGGCCCTTCTGCTGGTGCAGGTTGGCGTACTGGTGGTCGTGGAAGAAGGTCGTCCGCAAGGCCGTGTCCACGAACCACCGATAGCCGTAGGTCTGGCCAGGCATCGCCGAGGAGCTGTAGTTCCAACCCACGCTGGTGCCGTCGGAGGCAAGCTCGTCGAACTTGACCAGGTGCACGTGTGTCGAGACCTCGGACGTCTCCTCGGTGGCCATGTAATCACCGTCGAGGCGGTTCACGTGGTCGAGGGGGACGTTGGGATTCTCGTCGAGGTGCAGGTCGTTGATGGTGAACAGCTGAACGCACTCACCAACCCTGGACCGGATGGTGTACGGCTCGGGTGCCTTCTGTCCTGTCCGCACAGCGACCGCATCGGATTCCTCCACGTAGACCCTTCCCTGCCTGTCCTTCCAGCCCGCGGAGTTGTAGGTGATCGGGGTGTCGATGACGTGTGGCCGGTAGACCCGTGTTGGTGCAGTTGTCGGGCACGGGTCGATGTAGCCGTTGCCGGGCTTGGTCGGGTCAAGAGCAGGCATCCCTGCGGCCTCAAGCGCGGTCGGGCCACGGGGGGCGTCGCCGGGGCGACGGATAGCAGCGAAGGTGTCCTTGACCACCGCGTTCGGCGGACGGTAGGCACGCTGGCCGACGTCACCCTTGACGAACAGTGGGAAACCGGGCTGGGTTGCGGTCGGGGCCGCCGTGGCGCCTGCCCGGTTCGGCAGCTCTTGCAGTGCCTCCAGGGGCGTGCCGTCGGCATACTGTGCCGTGCCGTCGCGCAACTTGTCGAAGATCCGCAGGTGGCCCCAGAAACCCTGGGCGAAGTGCGGGTAGAGGTGGCAGTGGAAGATCGTGTCACCGACCGTGCGCTGGGTGCCGCCGGCACCTCCCTCGATCTTCAGCTCCCGAGCCTCATGTGGGCCAAACGACTGGACGTCGTTAAGCGGTGACTTCGGGTTATTCGGGTCGGCGTTCCAGCGCTGAGTGTGCTGGTGCCATGGGTGGGTCTCCTTGGCGCCCGGGTGGACGACGTGGAACTTCAGCGGGTCCCCGACGTACCCCTTCGGGATCAGGTTGTCCGAATCGGTCACCTTCACGCCGTCGACGGTTCTGGTTAGCTTGCCCTCGTCGCCGAAGACCCACGACTGCAGGTGGGACTCCTCTCCCATGCACTTGGCGCCGGGGTCGTCGACGACCTTGCCGAGCTCGGGCACGTAACCGTTGCAGAAGTTGTCAGTTGGGGCATAGGTCTGGCCGTTGGGGAGCGTGATGGTTTTGGCCACGCCACCCGGGTTCTCCGGAGTGACGGTCCCACGGTGCTCGAGGATGGCCCGCAGCCGGTTGCGCAGCGGCTCCGAGCGGTAGTTGATGCCGAAGGTCGAGTCCTTCAGCCCGGTCGTCGGGAAGGTCGGTTGCTTCCCGTCCCGGTCCAGGACGCCCTCGTTCTCGTCGAGGAAGATCATGACGGCCGAACGGGTCGAGGCCTCGCCTGCCCGGATGTCGGCGAACAGCTGGGACTCGACGGCGCGCCCGCCCGTGAGCAGGTCGGCCCCGGTGATCTGATTGTGCCAGGTCGAGTCCTTCGGGTGCACGACGACCGCGCCGTACAGGCCGTTCTGGACGGTGGTGTGCTTCGGGTCGTTCGGGTCGAGGTTGGCGTTGTCGTACAGCGGCGCCTCGCCCTCCCGGTCGGCGTACCAGGTGTAGGTGCGCTCGGTGCCCGTGGCGATGGTCGTGTCCGGGTTTAGGCCCACCCGCGCGCCGTCGGAGGTCTTCACGTCCGCTTGAACGAGGCCCTGGGTGGACAGGCCGATTCGCCGGCCAGCGATGTCGTTGCGCACCTTGACGGACACGCAGTCACCGACGTTGGCGCGCACGACGAGCGGCTGGGTGAGGTTGGGGTTGGCAAGGATTTTTTCCTTGTTCACCCTTGCGTCGGCGTTCTTGAGGGCATACATCAGGCCGTTGGGCAGCTTGTCGCCCCAGCCGTTGAGAGGGATGGTCACCTGGAAGGCGGCCAGGTCGTACTCAATAGCGCGGGCACCGGCCGGGCAGACTCCGTTGGCCGGGGTGGTGGGATCGCCAATGACAGCTGTTGCCGCAGAGGAACCCATCAGAGAGGAAGCCGTCATCAGGGCGACACAGCCCGCCGCCACGGCGATGACCAGGCGAGAGCGGCGTGGCGTCGACGCCACGACAGACCGGGCACGCCGTGCCGGCGTCGGGGCATACCCACCGGTCACATCGTCGCTTCGGCGCATGCCCAGGACGAGGCCTGCAAGGGCGAGGAGCAGAAGCACCGGGAATACGCGAGCGGCCTCGATGGCTCCGTGCTCGAAGAGTGCAGCACCCGAGGTCGTCTCCATGTGGCCGCCCGTGGCCGGTTCGGCTACCGCTGCGCCAGTAGTGCCAGCGGAAGAGGCTGCACCGTTGTGCGCAGCGTGCGGGTCGGCAGCGGCTTCGGCGGAGCCATTTGCTTGGCCCGTCTTGGCCAACCACGCCGCCGAGGGCTGGTGTGGGTGGAACCCGGGCTTGGTCGCGGCAGCGACTGGGGCACCTGGCGCGCCAGGGGGCGGGACAGCACCAAGTGCGACACTGGCATCAGGAGCTGCCTGGGCAGCCGGTGCGACAGCTGAGGCAACCGCGTGGGCGGCGGAGGCATGCTCGGAGGGGAAGAGCAGCGTGTGGCCGATCGCACCGGACATGAACACAGCCGTGGTGACAGCGACGACCGCGACCGTGGCGCGAGCCAAGGAGATCATCCGAGATGCCGGCCGCAGGCGAGCGATCATCGCGAACACGATCAGGACGGCCGGGACCACTAGTAAAAGCGACAATGTCCCGTCCCGAAGGAAGTGCAACGCTGAGGTGCCCGAACTCCAGTCTTGCTGGGCAGACGCTGCGTGAAGCCCGTGGAGCCAAGCCGTGCCGCCATAGGCGAGCACCACCCCCATGCCGACGCGAGCTCTCATAGAAATGTTCATTGGGTCTCCCTGTAACGGCATTGATGTTGTGCTGAGGTCAAGCCGGAGCTATGAGCCGGAACGGATCAGGGCGGAGTGGCTTGGTCACGGGTGTGGAGGTCCACGGGACAACCTTGCTCGGCCGACGTTGGGAAAACCTTGGGCTAGAAATGATCATGAGGGAGTCAAGACCCTACTTCCGGGCGGTGTGGCAATAGCGTCAGCGACGGTTGCTGATGGGCGCTGAGGCTCGGGTGCTGGGGCATGGCGGGGGGTCGCGGTAGTGGCCCGGGCAGCTGGGGTGAGCCGGGTTACGGTGACCGGTGGCGTGCGGGAGTTGGACGCCGGTGATGAGCCGTTGGGGCGGACCCGGCGGGTCGGTGGTGGTCGCAAGAGTGTGACCAAGACCGATCCGGGGAGGGCGGCGCTGCTGGCGCTGGTGGAGCCCGAGTCGGGTGGCGATCCGGAGTCGGCGCTGCGGTGGACGACGAAGAGTCTGCGCCACCTGGCCGACGAGCTCACGCAGGCGGGCTGCCCGGTGTCGGAGGGTGTCAGATGGTCTGTGTAAGGGGTTGCGGATCTATTTGAAGGAGTGACACTAATGGTCATGACAGAACGAACTGAGAAGCTGAAAGCACCGAAGTCCCCGGCC